>CAJLYG010000182.1 GCA_905210845.1 uncultured Prevotella sp. | reverse complement strand
TGTTGGTATCTTCACAGGTCGCCTACCTTTCGTATGGTTGAGCAATAACTTCTCGAACACAGGTATCCAGTTGTCTACTTATGATACGAGATCTACGAAGGACCTGAACTTGATCCTCGACCCGAACAACCAGAAGGATAATGTCAGCAAGCTGAAGGCTTCCGGCAACCAGACGGTCAATGTCTATGAGAAGGACTTTAAGTTCACGCAGAACCTCCGTTTCGATCTTGGCTTCGATGCCAATATTGGTGGAATCAACTGGACTTTGGAGGGTATTTACTCCAAGAACCTGAACGATATCTACTATAAGAACCTCGCTTATGATGCCACAGGCTCTACGGTGGGCCAGACTTATCCTTCATTGTCGTTTGACAATCGTCCGATGTTTAGCCGTGTCACCACCGGTCAGCCTTACGCTTATGTCTATGGACTGTACAATACGAGCAAGGGCTATACCTACAGCCTTTCTATCAAGGGCGAGAAGCACTTTGACTTCGGACTTGACTTGATGGCAAGCTATACCTTCACCAAGTCGAAGACCGTGAACAACGGTACCTCTTCCGTTGCACAGTCTAACTGGAACTACAACTATACCTACCAGAACCCGAATGATCCTGAGCTCGGTAACTCCGCGTTCAACATTCCTCATTCAGTGAAGGCTTCTGCATACTATCATGTGAGCTACGGGCATCTGAAGGCATGGACCACGACCGTGGGCCTGATTTACCAGGCACAGAGCGGCGCTCCTTACTCGATCTACTATTACGGTGACCTGAACGGGGATAGTTCTAATGGCAACGACTTGTTCTTCATCCCAACAGATGATCAGATCGACAAGATGAGTTTTAAGGCTAACAAGGATTATACGGTTGACCAGCAGCGTGCGAACATGAAGCAATGGATCGCCAATGATCCTTACATGAGCAAGCATCGTGGCGAATATTACAAGCGCTATGCGGATAACCTTCCGTTCGAACAGCACTTCGACTTGCACGTAGCACAGAAGTATCAGTTCAAGGTTGGTAAGATGACACATGCCTTGGAGATCTCCATGGACGTGATGAACTTGGCTAACCTCTTGAACAAGGATTGGGGCCATACCTATGACAATGGCTTCGGCAATTACTATTCTCCTGTTACCTATAGCGGCAAAGGCGTATTCCAGTTCTTGCACCCGGGTGACTTTAGCATGTACACCTACAGTGACTACTACAGCCGTTGGCGGGGTCAGATTGGCGTGAAGTACACCTTCTAAGCTGTCTTCCCTATCTTCGAATATAAAAAAGATTTCCCTTCTGTGCTGGAGGGAAATCTTTTTTTTATGGCTATTCCATCGCCAACGCGTTCTGATAGATCCAGAGTCGCGTCCATACGTTGAACGAGACGTCAGGGTTCTTGTTGCTATCTCCGTTGTATGCCAAGTTCAAGAAGTGGGTATGCGTGTTCTTCAGCTCGCTGTTGCCCAAGGTGATATTTATATAAAAAAAGAGCTAAGGTCTCATCGATCGAGACCTTAGCCCTAACATTTAAATGGGTTAAAACACACTGTAGTTTGCTCCAAGTTTATCGAACTTCCGTAGGCAAGCCGTAGGATGGAAACGGTGAGGATTGTGGTTCTCCATGCGCATACTGGTCGTAGGAAGTATCCCATCGTTTCGTCTGGGACAGCCCCGGTTAAGTATACAAGAACCGTTTTATGCTCCGTTTTGGGGTTTTCTCGAATTCCTCTTCGCGCAGTTCGATGTTGCTTAACTTGCAATACGCCGGTAACTGTTCATTCAACGTTTGCAGGTTTTGCGTCATGATGTTGTTCAGGTCTTCTGTAGAGAATCCCATGCTGCGTGCTTCATCGTAATCCGGATGGACCAATCCAATCAGTTTCTCGCCTTTCTGGATCACGACGCTTTCATTGACCATGGCCAAGGAGTTCAGTTTATCCTCGATTTCCTCAGGGTAGATATTCTGTCCGTTGGCACCCAAGAGCATGTTTTTGATGCGTCCGCGGATGAAAAGGTTGCCTTCTGCATCCATGGTTCCTAAGTCACCCGTATGGTACCATCCCTCTTCATCGAGCGTTTCCTTGGTAGCCTCTTCGTTCTTGTAATAGCCGAGCATCACATTCAGCCCTTTTGCGAGGATCTCTCCCGGCACGTTCTCAGGGTCGGGACTGTCAATGCGCAGTTGCATGTGTACCACTGCCCTTCCGCATGATCCCGGGACGAACGTCTTCCAGTCAGCGTACGCGAGGATCGGGGCGCATTCCGTGGCACCATAGCCTACGGTATAAGGGAATCCGATGCGGTGGAGAAAGCTCTCCACTTCCTGGTTGAAGGCAGCCCCACCGATGATCACCTCGTAGAACCTGCCACCGAACGCGTTGGCAACCTGCTTGCAGATCTTCTCATTCACCTTCTTGCTGACGACCGGCATGTTCAAGAGCAAGCGCATGCGATTGTTCTGGATCTTCGGGAACACCTTCTTCTTGATGATCTTCTCGATGATCAAGGGGACAGAGATGACAATGATGGGCCTGATTTCGGCGAAAGCCTGTGCGACAATCGTCGGTGTCGGCACCCGTGTGAGGTAATAGACGTGGACGCCCCTCAGGAACTCGAACAGGAATTCGAACGCCATGCCATACATGTGAGCCATGGGAAGGATGCTAATGGTCCTGTCCTCCCGGTGGATGGTGTCTCCCAACACGTGGCAAGCGAAGTCGAAATTGCTCCACAAGGCACGGTAAGGGATCATCACGCCTTTGGAGAATCCCGTTGTCCCACTGGTGTAATTGATCAGGGCCAGTTCATCGGGCGACTGCTCGATATAGTATTGGACATGCTGTTGACGGAAGTATTTCGGGAATTTTTTCCCGAAGATTTCATTCAGGTGCTCACGCGCGTAAGTCAACTTGTCCGTTCTCGACACCACCAAGGAGTAGTCGGGGATGTAGATAATCCCCTCCAAGTTGGGCATTTTAGTTGCGTCGATGACCGTAGCCACCACATCCCCAACGAAGAGAAGCTTCGCCTCGCTGTGGTTGACGATATTATGGATTTGGTCGGCGGTGAACTCATGGAGGATCGGGACGGCGATCGCACCGAAGGTGAGGGTAGCCAAGAAGGCTGCGGCCCAACTGGCACTGTTTCGCCCACATAAGGCAATCTTGTCACCTTTCTTGACACCGCTGTTCTCGAACATGATGTGGAGCTTCTCTATTTTCCGCGCCACGTCATGGTACTGCAAAGTTGTGCCTTTGTAATCCGTGAGTGCATCAAGGTCCCAATTGTCGATGATGCTTTGTTGGATCAATGCGTTAAAACTTGGTATTTGTTCCATAATTGTTTCATTTCTATGCAGGTTATTGCTGCTTGGGTTGGTAGAGATATCGCTTGATGCTCTTTTTCGGAGTCTTCTCGAATTCTTCGCTGTGCAACTGGATCTCAGCCAGCTTGCAGAAGGGCGGGAGCAGTGCGTTCAGCTCCTTGCGGTTCTGCTCCATGATATTCTTCAAGTCCTCGTTCGTGAAGCCTAAGGAATGGGCTTCGTCCATGTCGGGGTGTACGAGACCAATGAGCCTGTCCCCGTGCTGGATGACTAAGCTCTCGTTGACCATGGCCATGGCATTGAGCTTATCTTCTATTTCCTCGGGATATACGTTCTGACCGTTGGAGCCCAACAGCATGTTCTTGATCCTCCCTCGGATGAAGATGTTCCCTTGCTCGTCCATTGTCGCAAGGTCACCGGTATGAAACCATCCCCGTTCATCCAAGACAGCTTGTGTGGCTTGCTTGTTCTTGTAATATCCTTGCATCACGTTCATCCCCTTGGTGATGATCTCGCCGGGGACAGACTGCGGGTCGTGGCTGTTGATTCTCACGGCCATGTGCGACACGGCACGACCACAGCTCCTCGCCACGAACTCATGGTAGTCGGTGAAACTGATGAGCGGCGCTGTTTCCGTGGTGCCATAGCCCACCGTGAGCGGGAACTGGATATCCAAGAGAAACCGCTCTACTTCCTCACTGAGTGAAGCCCCACCGATGATGATCTCATAAAGATTGCCCCCAAAGGCATCGATCACTTGCTGGCGGATCTTCTCCTTCACACGCTGGCCCACGACGGGCATGTTCATCAACAGCTTTATCTTGTTGGTCTGCACGATGGGGAACACCTGCTTCTTGATGATTTTCTCGATGATCAAGGGGACGGAAACGATCAGGTTGGGCTTGAGCTCTTGGAAAGCCTGATGGATGAGCGTAGGGCTCGGCAGACGAGTCAGGAAGAAAAGATGGCTCCCATTGCAGAAGCCGAACAAGAACTCCACCATCAGCCCATACATGTGTGCCATGGGGAGGATGCTGACCTGATTGCCATGAGGCTTCATCCTTTTTCCGAGGATGTTCAGACAATAGTCGAGGTTACTCCACAGGGCACGGTAAGGCAACATGACACCTTTTGAGAACCCGGTGGTGCCGCTGGTGTAATTGATCATCGCCAATTCCTCAGCCTGATCCTTGTGATAATGGACATGTTCCTTCCGGAAATACTTGGGATATTTCATCCCGAACATCTCATTGAGATGCTCGCGGGCATAGCTCAGCTTTTCAGAGCGCGACAATACCAGGGAATAGTCCGGGATGTAGATGATGCCTTCCAAGGCAGGCATTTGCTCCGGATGGACCTGTGTGACCACAATGTCGCCTACAAAGAGCAATTTTGCCTCGCTATGGTTGACGATATTATGGATCTGTTCTGCTGTGAATTCATGCTGGATGGGTACTGCTACAGCCCCATAGGTAAGGGTAGCCAAGAAAGCAACGGCCCAGAAAGCACTGTTTCTGCCGCATAACGCAATCTTGTCGCCTTGTTGAACACCACTGTTCTCAAAGAGAATGTGCAACTTTTCTATTTTTCTCGCAACATCGTGGTATTGCAACGTAGCTCCTTTGTAGTCGGAGAGGGCGTCAAGATCCCAATTATCTATGATGCTTCTTTCAATATATGTATTGAAACTGGGTATTAATTCCATTGCACAATTTCCAAATTTTTGTGCAAAGTTAATATCTTTTCTTGCACAAACAAAAAAAACTTGTGCAATTTTTTATAGGAATGGGATAATCATTGATAATGTATGATAAATAGAACAGTTTTATTCCTTTTTGTAACATGCAGTGTGCAAAATAGCTTACTCATATCGCATGGATTTGGCGGGATGGATATGGGAAATGAGATAGCTGGGTGCGATCAGGACGAACACGCTGATCAAAAGGGTGGCAATATTCAACAGCAGGAATGCTGGGATATCCCATTCTACGGGAACGGTATTGACATAATATGTGGCAGGATCGAGCTTGATGATCCCTGTCAGATCTTGGAGGGCGATCAGACCCAGTCCAATGATGTTTCCCCATAGGAGTCCTTTGCCGATCATGAAGGTCGCAAACCACAGGAAGGTATGGCGGATGGTGGCATTACGTGCCCCTAAGGCTTTCAAAACACCGATCATGGTCGTGCGTTCCAAGATAATGATCAGCAGGCCACTGATCATGGTAACGCCCGCCACGCAGACCATGAGGGCTAAGATGATCCAAACGTTCAGGTCGAGCAAGCTCAACCAATGGAAGATCCCAGGGTTCATGTCCATAATAGTTTGTGAAGAATAGGTCTCGCCAGTTCTGTCTTCCGTCTTGTTTACCTTGTCCACGACACGCTTGTCAACCTCCATGAGGTTCTGGAAGTCGTTGACTGTCAGCTCAGCTCCCGTCACTTGGTCGGGATCCCACCCATTGAGCTTGATCGCAGTGTACAGGTCGGTATAGCAAATGATATTGTCGTAATGCGACAAGTTCGTCTGGTAGATGCCAGCAATCGTGAACCTTCGTGTCCGCACGCCTTTATCATCGATGAAATAGGCAAAGATCCTTTGCCCTGCCTTGACCTTCAGCTTGTTTGCCATGACCTGCGAGATCAGGATTTTATTATGGCTGGCTTGGTCATCGAACTTCGGGATCACTCCCTCCTTCATGTTGTTGTGGATGAAAGTAGTGTCATATTCCGGTCCGATGCCCTTGAAGACGACCCCTAAGAAATCGGAATCCGTCTTGAGAATCCCTTGTTTCATGGCATAGCGCTGGACGTGCTTGATCCCCTCGATGGCCTTGAGCTTTTTCATCATGTCCCCATCGATGACGATGGGATGCTGTTCTGATGTCTGCAAGGTCAGGAAATCAGCCACGACGATGTGGCTTTCCAACCCTACCACCCTCTCCC
>CAJLYG010000181.1 GCA_905210845.1 uncultured Prevotella sp. | reverse complement strand
ATCTCTTACTTAGAAAATAGTATGAAATCGTCGCATTCGGTGGACTGAACGTTACCTTCGATTGGTATAATAAGTTGACCAGAGACATCTTGCGCAGTTCTCAGGTATCAGCCTTGTTGGGACTTTCTGCTCCGACGGTGAACCAAGGTAAGGTGCGCAATAAAGGATTTGAGTTGTCTGTCACTTATAACCACATGGTACGAAGTGGTACCTTCAAAGGCTTGACCTATAATATCGGTGGAAATCTTGTCCATAACACAAATGAATTGGTTAAGTTCGGTGCAGAGGAGATTAGTGGCTACCATCTCTATAAGGAGGGAATCCCTTATGGTACTTATTATATGCTGGATTGTATTGGAGTCTTTGCTGATCAGAATGAGATCGATCATTCCCCGAAGCAGTTCAACGACAATACCTTGCCGGGTGACTTGAAGTATCGTGATGCCAACGGTGATGGGAAGATCGACAATAACGACCGTGTCCAGATGAAAGGACAGTACCCAAGTGTGGAATATGCTTTCACAGGTGGTGCCACATGGAAAGGATTCGACCTTTCTTTCATTGCCCAAGGTGTAGGTAACAAGAAGTACTATACGACAGAATGGGGCGTTCAGCCTTTCCTGCAGGGAAGTGCACCGACCAAGGATTATGTGAAGCACATGTGGACGGAGGAAAATCCGAATGGTGCCAAATATCCACGGCTCTATTATAGCAATCTGGGTGGCAGCAAGAATACCCGTCCGAGTGATTTCTTCTTGAAGGACGCAAGTTTCTTCCGCGTGAAGAATATTACCTTCGGCTATACCTTGCCACGTGCTCTTACTCAAAAGTTGAAGTGTGACAAGATCCGTGTTTACTTCTCAGGTGACAACCTCTTCACATTTACTCCGTATAAGGGCTGTGACCCTGAACGTGCCGGAGATGGCAACGATGCTCAGTATCCGCAGAACAAGGTTTATTCCTTCGGTGTTAACATTAATATTTAAATGAAATGACAATTATGAAAAAAGGATTATATATACTGTTTGCCGTTCTTCTGGCAACTGTTTCATCTTGCAGTGATGACTTCCTGCAGAAAGATCCCACGGGTACGCCGTCTGAGTCTTCGTTCTGGCAGAGGAAGAGTGATTTCGAATCAGCCTTGGCAGGCGTGTACTCTTATGTATATTCATGGCCGGGTGTCCTCTCTGAGATTCAAGCTTGCTATGACGGCTTGACAGATAATGCGAACACTCAATACGATGAGTCTACTTATGGTAACTCAAAGACCATAGCAACGGGCGACCTTGACCCGAACACTGGTGGCTTTGTGACCTATATCTATAATAACTGTTATGTGATCATCAACCGTGCCAACACGTTGATGGAACACCTTGCCAGTTATAAGGGGACAGACATGACGGAAGCAGAAAAGTCGCGTATGATGGCTGAGTGCAAGGCTTGGCGGGGCTACTGCTATGCTTGGCTGTATCAATGCTATCGTCAGGTTCCATTAGTAACCAGCACCTTGAACCTTGACAATATGTATACGGTTCCCAAGGCAAGCCGGGATGAGATCCTAAACCAGATCCTTTCGGATTATAATGATGCCATCGCAGGACTGTCTGACGCAACGTATAACAGCTCCGATGTGTCTGGCCATTTCACGGCAGGGGCTGTCAAGGCTCTGAAAGCAAGGGTTCTTCTCTTCAATGCTTATGACGACAGCGGTAATGCGATCACTTCGAAGATGCAGGAGATCGTTCCGATCCTTGAGTCGATAAAGGGTTATTCCCTTGCGGAAACGGTTCGTGATAATTTCATTAGCTCTAAGCAGACGTCTTCACCTGAGATCATGTTCTCTTGCCGCTATTTGGCGCCGAACCTAACAAATGACCTGGATCTTTACTTTGGCAACTGGGCTGTGGAGTGTCCGACGCGTGACTTGGTGGATGCCTTCGAATGCACGGATGGACTCAGTTGGGACAAGTCTCCTTTGGCTGTCCATCCCGATGAGTCTCTGTTGGCAGCAAAAGGCGTTTCACGTGATCCTGCCGTTCAGGCTGAGCGCGAGAAACTGTTTAAGAATAGGGACAGTCGCCTGTTCCAAAGCCTGTACCACAGTGGTATCCTTGCTTTCCCAGAATATGCGGACAATTCAGATGCCACGTATACAACATCGTTCACAACGGGATTCAATATGACGAAACTGGTACAGCCAACCAAGTCTATGCCTGATTATTCAACCGTGAGTGATGCTGACATTGTCTTAGTACGGTATGCCCATGTCTTGTTGATGCTGGCTGAGGCTGAGAATGAGGCCAATGGTCCGACAGAAAAGGCTTTGGCTGCGATCAATAAAGTACGTGAGCGTTCTGGTCAACCTGACATTCAGGCAGGTATCACCCAAGCACAGCTTCGCGAACGGATCCGCAATGAGTGGCGTGTCGAGACATGCTTCGAGGGATTGCGCTACTTCCAGCTGAAGCGTTGGCACCTGATGGATAAGATCAACAACTTTGCAGATCCTGCACAGCCTACTTATGTGAAAGTATATAAGCCTGCTTTCTATTTCTTCCCGATCCCACAGACGGAAATAGATAAGGCTGGTGGCGTTCTGGAGCAAGATCCTAATTACAAGTAAACGCGTTCTTTTTTTCATGATGACTGTGGATGGGGCTTGTCTTCCATCCACAGTTTTTTTTATGCTTGCCCTGGTTTACATAAACTGGTTCTCGTCAAGCACTTTCCCGTGGAACAGGAAGCGGACGATGAAGGGTGACTCTTTCGTAGCCGTAGCATCCGTTTTCAGCGTGTATGTCTGGTAGGGTTTTAAGGCAGTCAAGGGCATTTTGCCGAGAGAACGGTTGCCGGCAATGACTTCTACCTCTACAGGCTGGGATGCTTTGATACCGTAGTTCTTGATCTCTACGCTTACTTTCTGGGTGAGGGAATCGACGACAGGACGACGGGCAGATAGGATCATGGGCTCGTAGTCGATGTCAGGACGACGGGCATACCCGAATACCATGTTGCCTCCTGCTTCTTTTTTCTTCTTCCCTATAAGTTTGGGAGCCCATTCCTTGGCATCGATCCCTGTCCCTTTGAAGGGGAAAGTGAGCAATAGGTCGTTTCCTTTTCCTTGGGTTCTGACGACTTTTGCGCCCCGTCCGTAGTCTACTTCCTGGAAACTACCGAACCTTAGGCTTGAAATGTCCAAGTCTTTTTGTGGGTTGAACCCCTCTTCTCCCTTGATGAGAAGGTTGATATGCTTTGTCTTGTTGGTGATGGGAGTCGTGTTCGTGATCTCCATTTGCATGCCTGGATTCAAGGGGATGGAAATGTTCTTCGAGCTATGTCGGTCGTTTGGATGGTCCTCCCATTTGATCGTGTCAATGACGGCAAAGTTAATCTGGCACGCCCTTCCTTGCTTGTCTTGGCGGATTTTAGGGCGTTCGTACTTAAACCAATGTTCTACTTGCCCGTCTGGATGGACAGAGCATCCTGGCAGATATGCCTCACCGGGCTCTACGATCCAGTGTAGCCCGTCAAGGGATCGCTCGTAATAGGCAATCCGTCCTAACCAGTCGTTGACGATGAGATGGTATTGTAAGGAGTCCCTCCATACGACGGGATCCTCAAAACGTCCGTCTATGGGTGGATAAACCCGATGGTCGGAGATCTGTTCCCATATAGACAGTCCATCCCTGCTGATCCAGATCCCACCGCCTCTGCATACCATGAGGAAGGATCCGTCCTGCCGTCGGGTGAAGGTAAGGTTGCTGAGCCCCTCGATAATCTTCCTGTCGCGTGGGTCAAACTGGAATTTCCCGTATGTCCAGACCGGACTGTTGAGGGAGTTAGCTATGTAATAGCCATCGATAACATAGACGATAATCCTGCCATCCCCAAGCTGGTAAGCCTCAGGGTTATGGCCTTTCCCAATGCTGCCGATGACCCGGAACGGTCCGATGGGATTGTCGCAGGTCGCATGATAGACGGTGGAATTCGACCAGAACATGTGCCCGCGGGGAGAGTTCTCTGGCCATCCTGCCACAAACAGGTGGTAGGTTCCCTTTGCGTCCTTGAGGATGTTGCCTCCCCAGAACGACATTCCTGATTGCTCCAAGCCATTGTCAATAAAACGGTTTTGTACTTCTGCAGCTCCCCACAGTCCGTGTCCTGTCTTCCCATTGGGCATGGGCAGGATCCTGTCCATGAACCTTCCACCTTCCGTGAGATTCTTCCATTCTGCTGGTCTTTCCCTTTGGACAATCTGTCCCATGGCATGAAGACCTAATGATGCCAGTAATAATATTCCAAGTGCTTTTTTCATATTGCGTTGATTTGCGTCATATTACGTTGATTTGCATCATGCAAAGTAAATAAAAGACGCAAGAATCTCCAAGCCTTCGTTGGCAAACTGCTACGCAACGCATTACGTAACAGCTTGCCTTCGGATGTCCTGTGTAAAGGATCCGATCTTTACTTGTCAATTCCCCAGATCTCGGAGGCATCCTCAGCCTCGTCGTCTTCATTGTACAGGGGAGCGTCCTTGGATAGAGCAGGACCGGTGGGGGGTTCATCACTGATGCCCATGGAGAGTGATCCTGTGAGGAGTCTGGTTTGCTGTTCAACGTGAATGATACGGATGGCGGGTTTCTGATACTTCTTCATGTTCTTGTTTGGTTGGAGGTTATAGAGCGACGAACATGCACATGGCAGTCCGCGCGGATAAACTTATTTAGTTATCTCAATAGTATTTTCTTTCCGTTAGTCATATAAATGTCCGTTGTTTTCTTTCGTTATACGATTGTCATGTCGTCTCCGAATCACGATGCAAAATTACGAAAGATTGAACTTTATTTCTATTCCTAATCTTTGTTTGGCGATATTTTGTATCTTATTTGTACCCTAAAAACCTTAAAGACGGCTTAAAAACACCTAAAAAATACTTGCGAGTGTGGGCTAAAATCTTTATTTTTGCAGCGTGTTTACTAATCGGCAGACAGTAGCTGGGGTAAGTTGCTGCTGCTTTCGGTTGGGTTTGATGTAAGGAATTGATGAAAGAAAGTACGTGAAATGGTATTATTTCCACTCCCTTTGAATAAGATATTTTCCGCTTTCATGCAGTCGCGTGCTAGCAATGCCATCGAGCGGCAGCGCGTGATTGTCTATCTCCTCCATGTCGTCCTTGTGGTTGTGTCTGTCTCTATGCAGTTTCTGGACATGGGCGGTTTGCACCTTCCACTTCCCCTCACGGTGAGCGGCATTCATCTATTGGTTTGCTTGGCAGCATTTATCATGTACCTTAAGCACCGTTTAACCGTCCCCCAGGCCATGTCACTTGTCACCATTGTCTCGCAGGGTTGCATCGCCACGCGCTATTATTTCTATGCCACGATGCACGATGTTCCCCACTACATCTACCTGATCATCAGCAATCAGATCACGACAGTGTTCGGGATCTTCTTCCTTGTGATGGCTTTTGTGAGGATCACGCCCTTCATCATTGCTGCCATTAGCTTAGTCGTTTACGGGCTGACGGCTGTCTACCTGAATGAGCCCGCGCTTTGGCGAGTGTTCTGTTTTTTCGTGTTTGTGGAGCTTTTCATCTGCGTGGTGGGCGAGGTCCTGCGGCGCAATGTGAAGAAGGTGTCAGATGACAACAAGACCATGCATTATTGGGGGGCGGCTCTGATGCAGGCGGTGAGGCTCAACGAGCGGGAGATCGAGGGCTATTTGCGGATGAGTAACAATAATCATCCGACATCTGACGACGTGGATCGCCTGTTCGCGATGTTCACCCCTAAGTCGCAACGTAATATCATCAACGCCGTACATCTGTATTTGAAAAACCACTTGGGTGAGGCCAATGATCTCAGCATTCTCTTTCCTGACCTGACGAAATCGGAAAGGGACGTGTGCTGCCTGATCCTTCAGGGCAAGAAACGAGGTGAGATCAGCAAGTTGCTTGGCAAGACAGAGAATAATATCGATGTGGTACGCACGCATATCCGCCGTAAGTTGAACGTGCCCGTGGGCGAGGACTTACAGCGGTTCCTCGCCGATCGGTTGGTGGAAAAAGGCTATCCCCGCATCCCTGACGGAAAATGACAGGGAGTGCGTTGAAATGGCTTGCCAATCGTGATGAAATTGCTTAGCGATTGGGACGTTTGGTCCAATCGTCCTTGACATAGCTGTCAGGATAGGTGGTCTTGTCCAGGATCTCCCCTTCACGTTGGTGGATCCACGTGTCGAAGCCACGTTTTCCCTCCTTGAGGACGATCACGCGACCGCCATTCTTCAGGTGGGTGTACTCTGTG
>CAJLYG010000180.1 GCA_905210845.1 uncultured Prevotella sp. | reverse complement strand
GGCTCCCCGAGCCATTTCCGAGGCAGTCATCCATTCGCTGTAATGGGCATACGGCTTGTCGAGGAGCACGAGTGACCCGTTCACGAACACGTTGTCAAGGTAGATGCCATGGCTGCGACCGGTGCGGAGCACCTCCTGCTGCTCAACGCCATTCCACTGGCAGTCTTTGACATGGATGTCGTAGATATGGTCGGCATCCTCCAATCCGTTGATCAGCATGCCATATTTGCTTTTCTGGCAACTCACATTCGACATATACACATGGCGTACCGTGGGGTTGAAGCCCCGTTTCGCCACTTCTTCTGGTTCATAGTTCAGGTTGATTCTCAAGACAGCCTCCTTGCATTGTCCAACAGTGATGTTGCGCATGTAGATGTTTTCCGTGATCCCACCTCTGCAAGAATTGGTCTTGATGCGCAGAACCCGTTCCAGATTGGGGGAATCCATCTTGCAGTTTTCCACAAACACGTTCCTACATCCCCCTGATATCTCGCTGCCGATGACCACGCCACCATGCCCGTCTTCCATCGTGCAGTCTCTTATGATGATGTTCTGGCTGGGCACGTTCCATTTCCGTCCGTCCGCATTCCTGCCGCTCTTGATGGCGATGCAGTCGTCCCCGGTGTGGAAGGTGCATCCTTCGATCAGGACATCCTCGCAGGATTCCGGGTCGCAACCATCCCCGTTCGGCCCTTCGTTCCATATTTTTACATTCTTGACCGTGACGTTCTTGGAGAGGAGAGGATGGATCACCCAGAATGGAGAGCGCAGGAGGGTAACCCCTTGGACCAGGATCCTCTCGCACTGATAGAACTGGATGAGTTGCGGTCGCATTCCTTTGCCCTTCAGGTCGCGTTGTTCTATGGGCACGTTCCTTTCTGCCATTTGGAACAACAACGGTCTCCCCACCTTCTGTGACTCCTTCACGTCCGGTGTCCAACCAAAGGCCTCCTTGCCACACATCTTCCACCAGGTCTCGTTACTGCCGTTCCCGTCGATTGTTCCTTCCCCGGTAATAGCGATGTCCTTGGCTTGGTAGGCATAGATACAGGGTTGGTAGTTCATGCAGTCCATCCCTTCCCATCTCGTCTTGACGATGGGATAGAGCTTCGTGTCAAAGGCAAAGAGCAGGGTAGCCCCTTTTTCCACGACGATGTTGACATGGCTTTTCAAGGTGATGGCACCTGTCTTCCACGTTCCTTCTGGTATGATCACCTTCCCGCCTCCCGCTTCCGAGCACGCGGTGATGGCCTTGTTGATAGCCATCTGGTTCTTGGCGGCCGTTGCCTTGATAGATGCCCCATATTTCGTGATGACGAAAGAACGGTTGCTAAAGGTAGGGATGGAGATGCTTTTTTCGATCTGTCGGTAGGCAGTACTGTCCCATCCTAGTGCATGAACGCCCAAAGGGAAGAGAAAAGCGATAAGAAGGATCTTCAAAAATTTCATGATAAAGAGTTTGTTTTTTAATGAAAGGGAGACGGGATAGTCCCGATTCCGTAATGATGCAAAGATAAATAGAAATGCCAAGAACCAGGTATGATAAATCGTTTAAAAGATAGGATTTTTTGTCAACATGCTGATGGATAAAGGATTATGCGCACTCCCTTTGTCCCATCCCTTGAAAGTTGAAATGTTAAAAAATGAACTTTTTTATCTTATTATTTGCTTTTATCAAATATAAGTTCTATATTTGCCGCACAAGATTATTCAGATTTCGTATTTTTTTGAAATCATCCCTCGAGGTTGGTAGCATCCTGCGCCAACCTCTTTTTATGTTTATGCCGGGTAGGATTGTCATTTTTCAAGTGAATTATTTGGGAGAATGAAAGAAACTTTATATCTTTGCAACGGTTAATAACAACAAATCGTATTGCCTATAGTGAATTTTTACCTAAGGATTAAAAGTAAAAAAGGATGGGAAATCTAAGTAAGATGACTGACGAAGAGTTGGCCTTATCCTATGTCGAAGGTAATAATAGGGCATTTGATTTATTGTTGTCGCGCAATCAATCGAAGCTTTATACCTATATTTTATTTGTTGTCCGTGATCGCGAGACGGCAGATGATATCTTCCAGGAGACATTCGTAAAGGTCATTACTAAGTTACAGGAAGGCAAATACACCAATAGTGGGAAGTTTGGTGCATGGCTGATGCGTATTGCCCATAATGTGATCATGGACTTGTACCGCAGTCAGAAAGCGGACAAGGTCATAGAACCGACCCCAGACAATGATCTCTCGAATGTGAACTTCAATGGGATCTTGGATAGCAATATCGAGAGCCAGTATGTGAATGCCCAGGTGTTGGAGGACGTGAAGAAGCTGATGAACATGCTCCCTGCCGCGCAACGGGAGGTAGTGTTCATGCGTTTTTATCAAGAGTTGTCCTTTAAGGAGATTGCCGAGATGACGAACGTCAGCATCAACACCGCCTTGGGCAGGATGCGCTATGCTATTCTCAACCTGAGGAGAATGGTCCAGTCGCACCATATCACCCTTCAGTTGGATTAAAGTTGCCTTAATTGCTTTAAGGCATGTATCTCAGCAATGGGATCTGTGGACTTAAAGACATAGCTTCCACTTACCAATACGTTCACGCCAGCCTTGACGAGGCGGGGCGCGGTTTCTGCTTGTACGCCACCATCGACCTCGATGAGTGCATGACTGCCGGATTCCTGGATCAGTCGGCGTAACCTTCCAACTTTAGCAATTGTGTTTTCGATGAACTTCTGGCCCCCGAATCCCGGGTTGACGCTCATCAACAGCACCATGTCCACGTCGCGGATGATATCTTCTAAGAGGCAAACCGGCGTTGACGGGTTTAAGGTAACGCCCGCCTTCATCCCTGTGGCATGGATTTCCTGTATGGTCCGGTGCAGATGGGTGCAAGCCTCTACATGCACGTTCATCATCATGGCTCCCACTTGCGCTACCTGTTGGATATAGCGTTCAGGCTTGACGATCATCAAGTGGACATCGAGCGGCTTCTTGCACCGCTTGGCGACAGCTTCCATAACGGGGAACCCGAAAGAAATATTGGGGACGAAGACACCATCCATGATGTCCATGTGAAGCCAATCCGCCTCGCTCTTGTTGATCATATCCACTTCATTCCCTAAGTTCAGGAAGTCGGCAGATAAAAGAGAAGGAGAGATGAGTGTTTCCATTGTTATTGTTTTAAATTGAGTTTAGTTGAGGCAATACGCTTCATTTTTGCCATTCACCTGAATCACCCGGTAGGTATAGGCTATCTGCCGGATCATGTTTAAAGTCTTCTGGGAAGGCTGCGACTCTTCAAGTGTAAAAAGCTTCATAGGCGATTCCTTTTTTATGATTCTGATATTGATAGAACGACAGGGCATCTTGTTTATTGTATCTTCACCTGATAAAATTGTAAACGCAGATGGATCCTTGCCATACCTTATTATAAGAGGATACATAAAAATGAAAGGATTCGACTAAAAAAGTGATCAAAAAGTTTGTTGTTTCAGATAAATGCAGTATATTTGCAACCGAAAATAAAAATATAACATAAGATGAACATAGCATTATCTACAGCATGGTGGTGGCGTCGCTCAAGATTTCAAAAGTCGTGAGTTACGAAGCCGTGTAGATAAATGAGATACAAAAAGGCCTGCCGTTCTTACGACAGGCTTTTTTCGTAAAGGGAAACAACAACTTTTAAAATGATATGACTATGGCAATGAAAGATTATTTGGACAGGATGTTGAATCACGAGGAACTGTCTCGTGAGGATACGAAGAACATTCTTGTGGGCATTACGAAGAATGAGTTCAACGATTGTGAGATCACGGCACTGTTGACTGGGATCCAAATGCGGGGCATTACCGTTGATGAGCTGTTAGGATTCAGGGATGGCATCCTGGAGACTGGCGTGCCCGTACGCCTGCATAACGATCGTTATATTGATGTCGTGGGGACAGGTGGCGACCGCAAGAATACGTTTAACATCTCGACCACATCCTGTTTCGTCATTGCCGGTGCAGGTTATAAGGTAGCCAAGCATGGTAATTTCGCTGCAACTTCCGTGAGCGGGGCCTCGAATGTGATCAGAGAGCATGGAGTGAAGTTCACGGATGACATCGACAAGCTCAACCGATGCTTAGACGAAGTGGGGATCGTTTATCTGCATGCACAGTTGTTTGCCAAGGCCATGAAATTTGTGGGACCGATCCGGAAGGCATTGCCTTTCCCTACTTTCTTCAACCTGTTAGGACCCATCGTCAACCCGTCACAGCCCCAGTGCCAGTTGTTAGGTGTCGCTAATCTCGACCAGATGCGCCTATATAATAATGTTTACCAGAAATTGGGCATGGATTATGGGATCGTGAACAGCATAGATGGCTATGACGAGATCTCCCTGACCAGTGATTTCAAGGTGACGACCAATGACTATGAGAAGGTCTTTAAGCCTGCTGACCTTGGCTTCCCACTTTGCAAGCCAGAGGAACTCTTGGCTGGTGCCACTGAGGAAGAGGCCGCACAGATCTTCGATAACGTGCTCGCCGACCATGCCCTCCCTGGTCAGAAGAATGTGGTCCTTGCCAATGCAGCCTTTGGCATCCAAGTGTTGGAGAAAGGAAAGAAAGATATTCATGAGTGTATCGAGATCGCCCGTGATTCCATTGAGAGTGGGAAGGCATTGGCAACATTCCAGAAATTCGTGGCATTCAATTCATGATGAAAGACATCTTAGAGGAAATCGTGGCCCATAAGCGGGTCGAGGTGGAGGAGTTCAAGCAGGTATTGCCCAGTCACCGCCTCTACCAGATGGTCAGTCAGAAGATTGATGAGCAGGGAAGCGTGCAGGTGGGCGGCTCTATGAGAGCAGCCCTGTTGGCATCCGACACCGGTATCATCTCGGAGTTCAAGAGGAAAAGCCCATCAAAAGGCTGGATCAAGAAAGATGGGAAGGCTTCGGTGATCCCCCTTTCCTACCAGCAGAATGGAGCCTCGGCATTGAGCATCCTTACTGATACTGCGTACTTCGGCGGATATGACGATTTTATCCTGACAGCAAGGGAGTCGGGGGTTACCATCCCCATTCTATACAAGAACTTCGTGGTGGATGAATATCAGTTGTTCCAGGCTCGCTACGTGGGTGCATCTGCAGTTCTGTTGATTGCTGCCGACCTGACCGTGGAAGAATGCAGTTCCTTGCTCCGTACTGCTCATGAAATCGGATTGGAGGTATTGTTGGAAATGCACAGTGAGCATGACCTGGACTATGCGGCATTGGAACCGGATATGTATGGTATCAACAACCGCAACTTAGGCACTTTTATTACGGATGTAGACAACTCTTTCCGTCTTGCCGGACGTCTTCCTGACCATGCTTGTACTGTCAGTGAGAGTGGAATCAGTCATCCTGAGACTGTCAGGAAGTTGAGGCAGGCAGGATTCAACGGCTTCCTTATCGGTGAGAGTTTCATGAAGACGGACGATCCGGGGCAGGCTTTGGCCGATTTTATCTCCGTGTTGAGACAATAACATGATGACGTTCAAATAATGCGATTTTGACGATATGATTATCAAGGTTTGTGGGATGCGCAATCCCGAGAATATAAGTGCTGTCGCTGCCTTAGGCATCGACCTGTTGGGACTGATCTTCTACCCAGACAGTCCGCGGTATGTCCAGGAGTATATCCCGTCCAATGCGGGAATCCTCCCTGATGGAATACCCACTTCTATGAAAGAAGTGACACACGGTATGTTCCCGAAGCGAGTAGGGGTGTTCGTAGATGAGATGCCCCAGACCATCATCACGAAGGCATTGGCGTTTACATTGTTCTTGGCGTAGCCAGAACCCTGCATGATGCTCTTCTCATCGTTGTGAGAGAAACCGATGTTGTACTTGATATCCTTGGTACCACCGCTTACGTTCACGTTATACTGTTTCTGGTTACCTGTACGGCCGAATACCTCATCCTGATAGTCACGTCCTTCGATTGACTTCCAGATATCAAGGTCATCATAGTTTCCGTAAGCATCATTACCAAGTTCATACTGATAATATGCATAGTTGTAAGGATCCATTGTCTTGATAAGCTTAGTAACCTTCTTCCATCCCAGAGATGCATTGAAGTTAACCTGAGTCTTACCCTCTTTTCCGCTCTTTGTTGTAACGATGATTACACCGTTTGCACCACGCGCACCATAAATAGCAGTAGACGAAGCATCCTTCAATACGTCGATGCTCTGAATTTCGCTAGGAGCGATGTCGCTGATAGAGCTAACTGGGAAACCGTCTACGATGTAGAGTGGAGAGTTGTCCTGTGAAAGAGA
>CAJLYG010000179.1 GCA_905210845.1 uncultured Prevotella sp. | reverse complement strand
AACCCGTACTGGGGCTATCAGAACGGACACAAGCGCAACTCAAGGGTGATCAACGACTTCGCCCCCTCTGCATCGTTGACCTGGGACTGGGACATCAGCAATGACACGAAGCTCACCACGACCTTGTTCAGCAAGTATAGCCTGTACAAAAGCACACGACTGAACTATAACAACGCAGAAAACCCACAGCCCGACTACTGGAAGAACTTCCCCAGCTACTATTATGACATCTGGGACGAGGGAGATACCTACAACCGTTCAGCCTACAGTTTGGCGAAATGGAATGAGGCCTACAACTACTGGACAGCATCCAAAGCCAACAGGCAGATCAACTGGGACCGACTGTATTATGCCAACAAGCAGGCAGGAACGGCAGGTGCTGATGCCTTGTATTTCGTAGAAGCGAAGCACAACGACAACCTGATGTTCAACTTAGGCTCGACGTTGTCCACCCGCCCCACGAGGAAGAGCCTGTTCAACCTCGGCATTCTCTTAGGGCAAAACCGCGGGCATCACTATAAAACGATGGACGATCTGTTAGGAGCCACTGCCTTCCATAACATCAACACCTACGCCATCGGAACGTATGCCCTCCACTCAGACCAGGTGCAATACGACCTGAACACGGCCGGTGCCAATAACGAGGGAAAGCTGATCGGCGAGGATGACATCTTCGGCTATGACTATGCGCTGATGGTGCACAAGGGAACGGCATGGAGTAGCTACTCCGCTTCCATGGGAAGGCTGAACTGGATGATCGCCGGAAAGATCGGTGGAACGGACATGTATCGTAGGGGATACATGCGGAACGGCATGTTTGCCAACAACTCCTATGGCAAAAGCGGTAAGGCGAAATTCTTAGAAGGCGGAGGAAAGGGATCCTTGACCTTCAATGCAGGCAGGGGACATACCTTCTCCTTAGGTGTTGGATATGAATGGAAAGCGCCGATGGCAAGCACTGCTTTCGTATCACCTGAGATGAACAACGACTATGTATCCAACCTGAAGAATGAACGCATCTTCAGCAGTGAGATCGGATACCAATATCAGAATGCATTCATGCACCTGAATATCAGTGGATATTTCAGTGCACTGGACCACGTCACAGAATGGCAGAACTTCTATTATGACGATGCCAACTCCTTCACCTATGTCTCGATGACAGGCATGAAGAAACAATATTACGGCGCAGAAATCGGGGCAAACTTCAAGTTGACCTCTGCCTTGGACCTGAAATTGTTAGGTACATGGAGCGAGGCAAAGAACACCAATAACGCCCATGTCAGGTACTTGAACTCAACGAAGGCAACCTATACCGATGACATCGTGATGAACAAGGACATGCGCGAAGCCGGTACGCCACTCACCGCAGCAAGCATTGGTCTGAGCTATCACCAAAACGGATGGTACATCGACCTGAACGAAAACTATTACGACCGTATCTATCTGTCCTACTCGCCCAACCTTCGCTATCAGAGCACGCTCACCACAATGGGAAGCGTAGACAACGAGGGCAACTTCATCGTTCCCAGTCAGGCAAAAGGGCACGGGGGCTTCATGACCGATGCCAGCATCGGAAAGAGCATCCGTTTGCCTAAAGGCTCACTGAACATCAACCTGATGGTCACCAATATCTTCAATAACCGTAAGATCGTAACGGGTGGCTATGAACAAAGCAGGAGCAGCTATACCGTCAAGACAAGCAGCGATGGCACAGCGACCCTGAACAATATGCGTACCTATAATTTCCAGAAGAACCCGAAGAAATACTATGTCTTCGGCACTAACGGGATGATACAAGTCAGTTATCGTTTTTAACTTCGTAGAAATATGAAAGCATTTAAATATAGTATATTCACGCTCCTCTGCATCCTCTTTGCCTCCTGTATGGGAGCAGACTACGCGGATCCGGAAGAGAATGGGGAGAGCCCTTACGGCAATCATGAGCTGACAGAAACGAATGTCATCTCTATATCAGAGCTGAAAAGTAAGTTTAGCAGCGTCATCTCCAAGAGTGGCATGCAAGAGATCACCGAAGATATCAAGATCGAGGGCTATGTCACCGGCAATGATATCCAAGGCAATTTATACAACGAGATTTCCCTCCAGGACGAGACCGGTGCCATTATCGTAGCCATCGAGCAAGGTGGACTGTATGGATATCTGCCTGTGGGACAAAAGGTACTCATCGACCTGAAAGGGCTGATCATCGGTGGATACGGCAAACAACCAGAGATCGGAAGTGTCTATACGAATACCAATACCGGAGCCCAGTCGGTAGGAAGAATGAGCCGCTATACGTGGGCAACGCACTATAAACTGATCGGTTCCGCCAACCCAACGGCAATCACTCCTGAGGTTTTCGACAAGAATAAATTAAAGGATGCCAACTATTTAGCAGCCAACTGTGGCAAGCTTATGACCATCAAGGGAGTCACCTTGAAAGATGGCGATGGAAAGAAGGTTTTCGCGCCATCAGATGGCAGTGTCACCTTAACCGCCAACTGTGCCAACCGCGCGATAAAAGGCATCAGCTCTACTTCGATGGTTGTCAGGACAAGTATCTATGCTGACTTCGCTGCCGACACGATTCCGCAAGGCTCCCAGAATATCACTGGTATCTTTACCCGATATAATAATGTATGGCAGATACTGATGAGGACCAATGGCGATATCACACCAGAAAAATAAAATCATTCACAAAGGAAAAAACAAAAACAAGATATCATGATGAAGAAAGTCATTTATTCAATGATCGCGCTCGCAACGATGACGTTTGCTCTCAGCAGTTGCGAAGACGTCCCGGCACCTTATGATGATCCCAACAACAATACCAATAGTGATACCATTAAGGTGGAACCTACTGGAGCAGGAACCGTGGAGAATCCTTTTAATGTCGCCGCAGCCAACAATTATATTAAGAACAGTGGGGATGCGACTGCTGAGGTCTATGTCAAGGGCGTTATCTCGGAAATCTCTTCCGTCGACCCAACCTACGGCAACGCTACCTATTACATCTCAGATAATGGCAGCAATACGAGCAAGTTAGAAGTCTATCGTGGCTATTACTTAGGCGGGAAGAAATTCTCATCCGAAGACCAGATCTCTGAAGGAGATACTGTAGTCGTATGTGGCAAGCTCGTCAACTATAACGGCACCTATGAGTTTACAACTGGGAATTATATCTATTCGTTGAACGGCAAGACAGGTAGCCAGGAATCCGGTGTTGAAAACACGCCTTCAGGTGAGGGCACGCTCACATCGCCCTATAATGTAGCCAAGGCACAAAGCATCATCAGTGCTGGCACCAACACGAATGATTCCGTCTATATCAGTGGCATTGTCTCTAAGATTCAGGAGATCTCCACACAATTCGGAAATGCCACATATTATATCTCGGATGACGGAAAGACGACTGGGCAATTAGAAGTTTACCGGGGCTACGGCTTAGATGGCGTCAAGTTCACTTCAGATAACGACCTAAAAGTAGGCGATAAGGTAATCATCAAAGGTGTGCTGACAAAATATAATTCCACACCTGAGGTAAAGACCGGCAGTATCATCGTATCGTTGAATGGCAAGAGCTCCGGTGGGACAACGGGTGGAGAAACTCCTTCCAATGGTACGATTAGTGCATCGGGAACAACGGTCACGATCACGAACAGTGCCGTAACCGCAGGGGCAACGACTGTGACCATTGACTTAAATACCCTCAATTATGCAAATGCAGAATCCGTAAGCACAGTCACATTATCCGACGGGTCTACCATCGTCTTCAGTGCAAACGGAGAGAATAACGGCCCGAAATTCTATTCGGCGACAAAAGGCGTGCGCGTCTATTCGAATAACACCATTACCTTTAACGGAAAGAGCGACATTGCCTCCATTGTGCTCACTTGTGACACTTATAAAGGTACCGATTACGTAGGCAACCCCACGGCAACCATTAACTTCAAAGGTAGCACAGCCGTATATACCAATTACACCAGCGATATCAATAAAAGCAATGTGCAACTGCGTGTAAAGACGATCACGATTACTTACGCGAAATAAAAAGATAGCAAAATATTTGGCAGGGTGCAGAATTCTTCGTAACTTTGCACCCTGTTATATAGATAACGCTTTATAAACATAATATTAGATATTAAAATGAAAAAAGGTATTCATCCAGAAAACTATCGCCCCGTCGTATTTAAGGATATGTCCAACGGCGATATGTTCCTTACAAAGTCTACATGCAAGACTACAGATACAGTAGAGTTTGAAGGCGAAACTTACCCCGTGGTAAAAGTCGAAATTTCAAGTTCCTCTCATCCTTTCTATACAGGAAAGAGCAAGCTCGTCGATACAGCAGGTCGTGTTGACCGCTTCATGAGCCGTTATGGGAAGCTCAAGAAATAGAATATAATTTTGTTCTGTTATACATTGCGTTCGAACGTAGTTGCATATACGAGCGAACGCATTTTTTATTTTTTCCGCCTATGAGATCACTAAAAAGCTTGTGTTACATCACGCTCCTTGCTTTTGCAATTCTCCCATTGACATTCCTTTCCTGCAGCAGTGACGATGGAGAAGAGGAGGGGAACGCCACGTCGAAGAACGAAAATGCAAACATCCTCACGGCATCCACACCCAACGAAATCCTCAGGTTAGAGTTTCCTAAGATCAAAGGAGGAAACAACTTGGTGATCGTACATAGCACTTCTAAATACGGGGTCACCTACAGTCTGGAATGGGATTGCAGCAAAAAATCGCAGCGATGGAGCTGCTATGAGATGTACGCGGGCAACAGTGTGGCAAATACCAGTCGGTACATTGCCAAAGATGGTGAAGACCAATATCCCCAAGACACATCAATACCCCGGGAATACAGATTCTCCGAAGATCCTTTCTATTATTCTGGATATGACCATGGACATATCTGTCCGTCGGCAGACCGCTTATGTTCCTCAGAAGCCAACAAGCAAACTTTTTTCCTATCCAATATGCAACCACAGGTAAACGGATTCAATGCTGGTGTATGGGAGAAGATGGAGGCGCAAGTACGTACGTGGAATAAAAACTCCTTCCGCGATACGCTCTATGTCTGCAAGGGTGGTACTATTGACAATGCCGACCAAATCATTACCACAACAAGTAAGGGAATGATCGTACCAAAATATTTCTTCATGGCTATTTTATGCAAAAATGCCATGGGATATAAGGCATTAGGATTTTGGGTAGAACATAAAGCAAGCAATGACACCGGATTAGCAAAGTACGTCGTAAACATCGACACACTGGAGAAATACACGGGTATCGACTTCTTCTGCAACCTGCCCGACAATATAGAGAAGAGCGTAGAAGGACTCAACGTCGAGAATGTCAAACGCGCTTGGGGACTTCAATGAGGGCGCTCCTTCATTAGAATCATTCCTGATCAAAGAAGCGCCCGTCAGATAACCTACAGCCTGAGATATCTGTCAGCCTCAAGGGCTGCCATACACCCACTTCCCGCTGCCACTACAGCCTGTTGATAGACGCTGTCCGCGCAATCACCGGCAGCAAAGACACCGGGCACATTGGTCTTTGGTGTCCCGTCTATCGTCTTGATATAGCCTTGCTCATCCATGTCCACTTGCCCTTTAAACACGTCCGTATTCGGTTTATGGCCAATAGCAAGGAAGAAACCGTCTATGGGAAGGTCGTAGCGTTCTTCATCCGGCTGCCCTTTCCGCTTAACCAGATGGGCGCCTTCCACGCCATTCTCGCCATAAAGACCTAATGTATTATGTTCATACAGAATCTCAATATTGTCTTTCTCGGCTACACGTCTCTTCATCACATCCGATGCACGCAGATAAGGCTTGCGCACAATCATATACACCTTCTTGCAAAGACCGGCCAGGTAAGTAGCCTCCTCACAAGCCGTGTCTCCACCTCCTACTACTGCAACGACCTTCTTACGATAGAAGAAACCGTCACAGGTAGCACAGGCACTCACACCTTGTCCCGCATATTTTTTCTCGTCATCCAATCCTAAATACTTGGCACTGGCACCCGTGGCAATGATCACCGTGTCTGCCGACACCTGCGTACCATCCTCCAATGTCACTGTATAAGGAGCCTTGGAAAAATCCACCTTCGTAACGATCCCATCACGGATATCCGCGCCAAAGCGTTCTGCCTGTTCGCGGAGATCCATCATCATCTGGTTGCCATCCACCCCTTGAGGGTATCCAGGGAAATTCTCTACTGTTGTTGTCTGAGTCAACTGACCCCCCATCTGCAACCCACAATATTCTATGGGCTGTAAATTAGCACGCCCCGCATAGATAGCGGCTGTATATCCTGCAGGACCACTGCCGATAATTAAACATCGCGTATGTTCCATTGCGTATATCTTATTGATTAGAAAAAACGATGGGGCTGACCATGCTGTCATCCCCACCCGTCAAGCTTAATTA
>CAJLYG010000178.1 GCA_905210845.1 uncultured Prevotella sp. | reverse complement strand
TTAAAGCATCCTCTTGTATCTAAATTAATGCCAATTTTTCCTTTTCCTTTCGTAAGACTGGTGTAATCATACATAACATAACCACTGACATTTAATTTTTCTGATTGATTGTATCTTATTTGATAATAAACTTCAGATACATCATTCCAACTATCCAATTGATACGTTGCGGTGCCAATATATAATTTAGTCTTGAGATCGCGAAAGACCATGGAGTCTTTGTTTCTTCCCGTCATACACCCTCTGTATTGAAGCAAATGCTCCAGAAACCTTCTGTTACAACCTTGGGCTCCTTGCTTCAGGACCATTTCTACCTGACGGATATAGGGGTTTGGCTACTCTCCGACCGTGCAGTAAAAGTATTGATGAAGCATTCCATCAAAGACGGACAAGTCATCAATTATGATCTTTATAGTGAGTTCGGATGTTGTTTGGGCACGGATCCTGTCATCCATGATGAAGAAGTGCATGACCTGAAGGTGGCAGTCCTGCCTTTGCAAGGAGGAGAGTTCTATCATTATGGCACTTCGCATGAGATCATTTCTTCTACCCTTGCCATACAGAATCTTGTCAATGACCAGCGTCGGATCATGCATCATTCCCTCAAGCCACATCCCTCAATGTTTGTGCAGAATGCCCTCATCGGGATCAAGATTACCTCGGAGAATCATCATTTGTGGATCGAGAACAGTTGCATCGGGAAACATTGGACCATCAACCATGACCATATCATCACGGGTGTCCCGGAAAACGACTGGAGAATATCTTTATCGCCAGGGCAATGCGTGGACATGATCCCTTTAGGGGAGAGAGGCTTTGTCGTTCGTCCTTATGGCTTCCAGGATGCTTTCCGAGGTGCTTTGCGGGATGATCCCGACTTTATGGGAAAACCATTCTCGCAATGGGCTGCCCCGAGAGGGATCGAGATAGACAAGATAGAGGGAAACGCCGACTTGCAATCATCTCGTATTTTCCCAGTCGTGGAAGACGGAGAAGAAGCAGAGGCAGTCCTTCGCTGGATGCTCAGCGACCCCGGATTGTCAGCGGGGAAGGCTGTCTGGCTGAAGTCTAAAAAATTGAGTGCGGATGAAATCTCTGCTGAGGCAAACCTGCTGAGGCTCACGAAACAGCGGAATTTCTATCGTTCGCAGGACTGGCCACTTCTGGCTCAAAACCACGCACATAGTGTTTTCTACCAAGTTGACTTGGGAGATGCAGCCAAGGAGTTTGCAAGATATGAGATCCCGGAGCCAGCTCCTTTGACTGCGGAGGAGACCTTGCTGACTCGCATCCATGATGCCATGTTCCGTTCGGAGTTAGAGCGATTGGAGAACAAGGAATATCTCCAGCAAGAGAAAACTGCATTTGGTCTGCTGCGGCAGGGCTTGACAGAAACCGTCTTGGCTTCCAAGCAGCATCCAGCCTTGTCGGTGTATGGCGATCAGATCGTTTGGGGGCGTAGTCCCGTTCGTATCGATATCGCTGGGGGGTGGACTGATACCCCTCCTTATTGCCTGATGGAAGGTGGCAGCGTTATTAACCTTGCCATCGAATTGAATGGACAACCCCCATTGCAGACTTATGTTAAGCCCAGTAAAGAATTGACGATTACCTTAAGAAGCATTGACTTGGGAGCGACAGAGGTCGTGACCACTTATGAAGAACTGTCAGACTTCAATCATGTGGGCAGTCCTTTCTCGATTCCAAAGGCAGCGTTAGTCCTCGCGGGCTTCCATCCAGGATATTCTGATGAGCATTATGCTTCCTTAAAGGATCAGTTGAAGGATTTCGGATGTGGGATAGAGGTGACTTTATTGTCGGCAATTCCTGCAGGCAGCGGACTGGGGACAAGTAGTCTTTTGGCATCTACTGTCTTGGGCGCGTTGAATGATTTCTGTGGATTGATGTGGGATAAGAATGAGATCGGTCGCCGTACCTTAGTGTTAGAACAACTCCTCACCACAGGAGGAGGTTGGCAAGATCAATTCGGAGGTCTGCTGCCTGGTATAAAGCTCCTTCAAACTTCCATGGGATTTGAACAAAGTCCGGTTGTGAGATGGTTGCCAGATGTTCTTTATACTCAGCCAGAATATAAGGCATGTCACCTCCTATATTATACAGGAATAACCAGGACAGCTAAGAAAATATTGTCAGAAATTGTCCGCAGAATGTTCTTGAACGACCACGATGAGCTGGCATTGCTCCGGGAGATGAAGGAACATGCTCTGGAGATGTATGAAGCGATTCAACGAGCAGACTTTGTGAAAATGGGGCATTTGGTCAGAACGACTTGGTGCCAGAACCAGGCATTGGATGCTGGCACGAACCCAGAGGAGGTCCGTCGCCTCACCGAACAGGTCGATGACCTCTGTCTGGGATATAAGCTCCCGGGAGCCGGGGGTGGTGGATACCTTTATATGGTAGCCAAGGATCCTGAGGCTGCAGCTAAAATCAAGCAAGTGCTAAATGCACATCCTGTCCATCCCAATGCCCGTTTTGTTGAGATGACACTCAGTCATCAAGGATTACAAGTTAGCAGATCATAATTGAGACTATGTATCAATACAAATATCCACATCCGGCAGTGACAGCCGATTGCATTGTATTCGCTCATGAAGGAGAGGATACCTATGTCCTATTGGTCCAGCGAAAGAATGCTCCCTACCAAGGTTGTTGGGCTTTTCCCGGTGGATTCATGAATATAGACGAGACCACGGAGGAAGCTGCTCGCCGTGAATTGGAAGAAGAAACAGGACTGAAAGTCGGGAGCCTTCATCAGATCGGGGCTTTCTCAAAGGTCGACCGTGATCCCCGTGAAAGAGTGATTACCGTGGCTTATGATATAGAAATTCAAGGAAGAAGGGACATCCATGGGCAGGATGATGCTTCTGCGGCAAGATGGTTCAACATAAAAACATTGCCATCTTTGGCTTTTGACCATGCGGAGATCTTAAAGGAGGCTGTTCATGGAATTTCGCACTAAAGTGGAAATAGGAAGGGCTGACTTCACGATTCCCCCTTGTGAGGAGATGCTTTTCGTGGGTTCTTGCTTTGCTGATCGTATGGGGAGTAAATTCCAAGAGGATAAGTTCCATGCTATCGTCAATCCCTATGGCGTGATGTATAATCCTGCCAGTATCCTACATACGATTGAGAAATGTGGGCAAGCACCCCATGTGGCGGTTTTGACCTTGGGGACGAACCATGTCTATTTATTGAAATCATCGAATGAGATCGTGGATAATTGCCAGAAACGTCCCCAGCACCTCTTCTGGGAGCGTGAACTAAGTATTGAGGACTGCTTTTCTTACTTGGCACAAGCCGTAGAGATCCTGACCCGTCGCTATGCTCACGTCAAGGTCATTATAACAGTAAGCCCGATCCGGTATGCGAAATATGGCTTTCATGAGAGCCAACTTTCGAAAGCAACCTTGCTGCTTGCGACGAACCAGTTAGTTGAGCGCTATCCACAGGTATTCTATTTCCCGGCTTATGAGATCATGAATGATGAGTTGCGCGACTACCGCTTTTATCAGGAAGACATGTTGCATCCTTCCGATCAGGCGGTGGAATATATCTGGGAATGCTTTTCGAAAATGTACTTTGGTGATGATACCCTTGCCTTCTTGAAAGAGTGGAAGCCCATAAAGGAAGCATTGGGGCATAGACCCTTTCATCCGGAGTCGGAAGAATATAAGCAATTTATGAATAAAACAATGTTAAAAGTATCTGCTCTTTCAGAAAAATATCCGAACTTTGCACTTTAAAGAAAAATATTTAAACCATGACATATACGATAGAAAAAGTCGCCACTCTTATCGGTGCTCGCCGTTATGGTGACAATGATGCAAATATCGGCTTTATTCTTACCGATAGCCGTTCTCTTTGTTTCCCAGAGGAAACCTTGTTTTTTGCCCTGAAATCAGAGCGGAATGATGGTCATAACTATATCCCGGAACTGTATCGCCGTGGCGTTCGGAATTTTGTCGTCGAAAGGGTACCTAAAGGATATGCGTCAGATTACCCTGAGGCTAACTTCCTCAAGGTGGTGGGCACCTTAGAGGCTCTGCAGCGTTTGGCGGAACGTCATCGTGACGAGTTCAATATTCCAATCGTCGGCATTACTGGCTCTAACGGCAAGACCATGGTAAAGGAATGGCTGTATCAGCTCCTCTCGCCACAGTTGTATGTGACACGGTCTCCTCGCAGTTATAACTCGCAGATAGGAGTACCTCTGTCCGTATGGCTTATGAATGAACAGACACAGGTCGGAATCTTCGAAGCTGGGATCAGTCAGCCGGGTGAGATGCTCGCATTGCGTGATATCATACAACCGACCATTGCAGTCTTGACTAATTTAGGTGCTGCCCATCAAGAGAACTTTGCTTCGATGGAAGATAAGTGTCGTGAGAAGTTGATCTTGTTCCACGATGCAGACACCATTGTCTATAGCGAGGATGACGAGTTAGTAAATAAGGTTGTGCATGAGCATGAATATCATGGGGAGAAACTGTTCTGGTCGCAGAAGGACAAGCATGCCCCGTTCTTTGTCAAGTCCATTGAAAAGAAAGAGAGCATGACGACCGTCACCTATATATATAAAGGTGGAGAGGAAAATAGGTATTCTCTGCCTTATATTGACGATGCGTCTATCATGAATTCCATCATCTGCGCTGTGATTGCGTTGCACTTAGGGGTGACAGCAGACAATCTTGATGAACGAATGCAGAATTTGGAACCTGTTGCCATGCGCCTGGAGGTGAAGGAAGGCCAGCATGGATGCACGTTGATTAACGACTCGTATAATTCAGATATCAACTCCTTGGATATTGCCCTGGATTTCATGAACCGTCGTCCTGATCACCAAGGGCGTCGTCGTACCTTGATTCTGAGCGATATCTATCAGAGTGGTATGGATCCTGCCGATCTCTATAAGGAGGTATCTAATCTCGCGCATAAGAGAGGCGTGATGAAATTTATAGGGATAGGTCCGGAGCTTTATGCCCAAGCAGACCAGATTCAGATAGCAGAGAAGTTCTTCTTCCGCGACTGTAATCAGTTTATCCATAGTGAGGTGTTCCGCTCTTTGCGTGATGAAGTCATCCTCCTAAAAGGCGCTCGTCAGTTTGGTTTCGACCAGTTGACGGAACTACTTGTGAAAAAGGTTCATGAGACCATCTTGGAGGTTAACCTGAATGCAGTTGTCAAGAACCTGAACTATTACCGCTCGTTTATGAAGCCTACGACAAAACTGGTTTGCATGATTAAGGCTGATGCCTACGGGGCAGGCTCGGTGGAAATCGCGAAGACCCTTCAAGATCATCGGGTGGATTATTTAGCCGTTGCCGTAGCTGATGAGGGTGTAACCTTGCGCAAGAATGGTATTACCTCTAACATCATGATTATGAATCCAGAGATGACGGCTTTCAAGACGATGTTCGATTATGACCTTGAGCCAGAAGTCTATTCTTTCCGATTGTTGAATGCTTTGATCAAGGCTGCGGAAAAGGAGGGCATAACAGGATACCCAGTCCATATCAAATTAGACACGGGCATGCACCGCTTAGGCTTTAATCCCAAGGAGGATATGGATCAGTTGATTGAGATCTTGAAACATCAGAATGCAGTCATCCCTCGTTCTGTATTCTCTCATTTCGTGGGATCGGACAGCGATGACTTCGACCTATTCTCTGCCCAGCAGTTTGCCTTGTTTGATGAAGGCAGTAAGCGATTACAGTCAGCATTTAGTCATAAGATTCTGCGCCATATCGACAATAGTGCTGGTATAGAGCATTTCCCAGAACGACAGTTGGATATGTGCCGCTTAGGACTGGGTCTCTATGGGATCAATAGTCGTAATAATCAGATTATCAATAATGTAAGTACCTTGAAGACTACGATTCTCCAGATGAGAAGGGTGCCAGCAGGAGATACCGTGGGATATAGCCGGAAAGGGAAGATTGATCATGACAGCGTGATTGCCGCAATACCGATTGGATATGCGGATGGTCTGAACCGGCATTTGGGTAATCGCCATTGTTATTGTCTGGTTAATGGGCAAAAAGCTGAGTATGTCGGAAATATCTGTATGGATGTGGCAATGATAGATGTCACGGGGATTCCCTGCAAGGAAGGCGACAGCGTCGAGATCTTCGGCGATCATTTGCCAGTGACCGTATTGAGCGATGTCCTTGATACGATCCCTTATGAAGTGCTGACGGGGATCAGCAATCGAGTGAAGCGCGTCTATTTTCAGGACTAAATAGAATCGAGGGTGTATCATAATTCTGATGCATCCTCTTTTTCTTATGATACATAGACCCCTTTTCATGGGTTCGCTTACGCGCACCTTTTCTCGCCATGGCAGGTCTCAAGTTTGGCTCTGCTCATTTGGCTTAACGAAAACGTCCAATAAATTCTCGAGAGAATTTAGCAAAAGATATGCTTTTCCTGTCAACCTTTGTCAACCTAAAAACAGGTTGCAAGCCCGATAAACACTGGGGTTTGACAACCTGTC
>CAJLYG010000177.1 GCA_905210845.1 uncultured Prevotella sp. | reverse complement strand
AGTGACCGCCAGCCGAGAACCCCATCAGTCCCACTTCCTTATATTTTTTCTTGACGAGCATGATCGCCCGCTGCAGATCTTGTATCATGTAGGGATGATGGTTGCCTCCACCAAAAACGCGTGTATGCCAAGCAAAAGCTGCCCATCCTGCCGTACGATAATGCAGGACATAAGCCGCAATACCATACGCATTGAGTGCCTTGGCGACATCTGTTCCTTCCACGGTCTTCGACAACCAGCAATAGCTCCCACCCGGACAGATGATCACTGCGGTCCCATCACCATTCTTGGGGAGGAATTCCGTCATCGTCACTTTCTTACTCCCCACGCCTGTTCCTTTCCAGATAGGAATGACGGTCTGGGCGACAACAGCCTGGATAGAGATCCAGGAAGACAAGATGACCAAGATTATTTTTCTCATTCGAAACGATTGATTTGACAAGTTATCTTATTCACCCCCACAATGGCTTCTGCCGTGTTGATGGCAGTCAGGGGGACACCGCAAAATCCATGCAGGTTTACATTCTGCCCCGTCATCAGGAGATTACGCACTTTCGTATAGACAGGTACCTGCGATTGGGCAATATGCTGACAATCCTTACGGAGTCCATACAAAGCGCCATCTGGTTCATTGTAATAATCGCGTATGGTCAGCGGACTGGAAGCAAAGACATGGGCAATCGTACGGTCGAAACCTGGATATAATTGCTTCATCACGGTCAAGACCTTGTCGATATGCCTCTGTTTCCAAGCATCATACTCAGGTCCACGATGTCCGGTAGTGGTATCTGCCCAACGGGCGACCACCTCTGATGGCATGATACAATTGATGATCATCGTCGAAGCCCACAGCCCTTGATTCTTCCCAACTGGGGTCATGTACAGGAATCCCCGTGGCCAGTCTTCCTCGTCATATTCGTTATAATGCCACACCATACCATAATCCTTCTGACAATAGCACGTATGATTGATGAAAGGAAATGTACCGGGCTTGAAGACCACATACACGCAAAAAGAAGAATAGCTGTTAGGAGCCTGATCAATCCTGCTCCTATAAGCCTTGGAAAAGACCTTGGAATCCGTCATCCCTAACAACACAGAAGGATGGACATCAGCAATGACATGGGCCATATCACAATCCATGACCACCAACTGTCCGTCTTTCTCATATTGTAGGGAGCGCAGTTGCCTATCCTCTATATTAAGTTTGGTAACACGCGCCCGTGTGATTACAGTACCTCCACACGCTTCTATTACCCTTGCCAAAGCATCTGCCATCTGCTGACTATTCCCAACAAAGCGACTGGGACCATCGATATACAGCACATTGATTAGGGCATGGATATAAGTAGGAGTATGCCCGGCAATTCCTCCAAACATCGGGTTCATATAAGAGATGACATCCCTAAGCCGATGGTCTTTCAAAAAATGGTTGACAAACTGGTCGGCAGGCCATAGGAAATAGTCACTATGGCTATAGACATGCTCATTCCCCGTACGCAAATAGAAAAAGTCGATCTCGTCTACTAATTGATAGAAAGCATCAACATAAGCGTGGATAGCATCCTTCTCATCGGGAAACTCCGCTGAGAAATAGTCTGCAAAGGCTTCTTTTCCCTGAGGAACGCGATAGGTCTTGCCATCTGAGAGGTAGGTGATCTGGTCCATGCAATCGTGATCAACATCCCTGATCTCCAACTGATCCATGATACCCAAGTACCGGCATATCTTATAGATCGACTGTCCAGGATGCATCCCGCCCAAGAGATGCATGCCACTTTCAAATCCGGCTCCGTACCGATAGAAGGTCTGTAATCCGCCCCCAATCACCGGATTTTTTTCCAGGACAGTTACCGGATATCCTTCCTTTGCTAACAAAGCACCTGTAAAGAGCCCTCCCAGTCCACCACCTATGATGATAATTTTCTCCATTTGTCGTCCTATCTTATATTGTATGATTGCCGTAAGCCTATATCAAAGCCTCTCCCATCTCCTTCTCCCTCAACTGCCTGAAAATCTCTTCCGAAGTCAACAACTCCGAACAGGTAACGATGGTCCCCACTAAGACGCCAAGGATCCCATGGGAATTGATGTTCTGTCCTGTCAGCAACAGATTCGGTATCTTTGTTCGATGATGGACACGTGAGGCAGGCCCTAAATGAATGTCCTTTGCGATGCCATACATCGATCCACCCTCAGTACCCGTATAATTATAATAGGTAAGAGGAGTAGATGTGTCATAAGCCGTGATCTTGTCACGGATTCCAGGGAAGTCTTTTTCCAAGACATCCAAGAGCCTTTCCGCATGCCATGCCTTAAACTGTTCATAGTCCTGTCCTCGATGCCCAACCTGAGTACCTTTCCAAGGGAGGACATCCTCGAAATTCATATAAGAAAGGAGAACTCCACTGGTGGCATATCGTTGATCTTCCTTCTCACAAAAATGCATGTAGAGATAGCCTTTCGGCCATGACTGGTCGTCATATTTTTCACACCCCCAAGGCGTATCCTGACGATACCCATAAAAATTATAGTTCATGTAAGGCACAGCATCCTTCTTGAACTGCAAGTATACAGAGAAGCCTCCAACGGTATTGGGCAATGCTTCCACTCTTCTCCGATATGCGGGACGCAGCAAAGGAGAGCTCACCCATTCGATGGTCCGTGCAGGATGGGCATCTGAGATCACGACATCAGCAGGATAGAAATTTCCCGTAGCGGTTCTCACGCCAATGGCATGTGTCTCATCACAGACGATCTCCGTGACCCTTTGGGAAGTGAGGATACTTCCCCCCTGGGATCGGATTGATTGAGCCAAAGAGACTGCAATTTTGTCGCTTCCACCTACTACGCGCCATGCACTTTGGTTATAGAAGTCCATGATAAAGGCATGGATGGAAAAAGGTGTCTTATCCCATTCTGCCGCATAGAGAGGAAGATTGCCTACGAGCACTTGCTGAAGGCGCTTGTTCGCCGTAATCCCTGAGATGACGTCATTGATACTACGTAATTGGTATACCGTGTTAATCTCTTGGTTTCCTTCCACATGACTGAGGCTATGCATCGAGGAAGCATGTGACACCTTTTCCACTAGTTCACAGTAGTCACGGAGATGGTCCTGCTCCTCCGGGAAGTATTCCGCCATCTGATGGATGAACGGCTCTCGCCCATTGGCAAAGCGATAATGCTCTCCCTGTAAGGAGATCACATCATAACCAGACGGATCGAGCCTGCTTAACCGGACATCCTTCCATACATCGAGGTAGTTGAGCAACCGGTATAGCGTCTGTCCTGGCGATGCACTTCCGATGAAGTGCATGCCCGTTTCAAACTTCAACCCGTTTCGCCAAAAACACTGCAAGCAACCACCTATGCGTGCATCCTGTTCAAGAATCGTCACCTCATAGCCATTTCTGGAAAGGATCAACCCACAAGACAGTCCACCCAATCCGCTCCCGATGATCACACATTTCTTTGTCATGCTTGACCCTCCTTTCTTTCTTCTTCCTTGGAGGAAACGTGTAGCCCCTTCGTAAAATGAAGGTTCACCGGCAGATTTGCCATATTCATCAACAAACGGTAGTCGTCATCTCCACAAACAGAAGCATAGACTTGCGTTTCTGGGTGTACCAACGCATAAAGATACGGCAATTCTCCCTGCCCTACATCTTCAAAATGCACTTCCTGCAGTCCCCTTGCGGCAGGTGCGTCAATAATCGCGGCATAATCATCGTTCTTTTTCAAATTCCGATGGCAGCGTCGTTCCACCTCCGTTCCCTTATACATATACTGATACTTAACTTGTTGCGCCCAATAATGCGATGTCTCTAAATGCTGGCATAACTGCTGGTATTTATCCTGAAAGAGATGTTGCATATTCTTGGTTACTGCCCTGTAGCCATCCCCCATATCCTGGCAACCCGCCTGCAGACGGGGCAGGATTTCCGCATACATCGTCCCCTCCCTCAACAGGAAATCCACTTTTGGCAAGACATGTCCCACTCCATGCAAGACCACCGGTACGATGTCTGCGTGCAAGAGTTCCGCCAGATAGAACGCTCCCTTGTGGAAACGATGGACCCTGAAATCCGTGGAGCGTGTACCCTCGGGAAAGATACAGATAGAGTAACCCCGTTGATACAAAGAACGGAGGTCATCAAGATGTGCCTCTAACCCATCTGAAGCCGGGAGAAATTCTGCCCGCTGGATCAATTTCCCATAGAAATGGTTAGTATAAGCCCAATGGTTCGTCAAGAAGATCATCTTGGGATGCATGATCATCAAGCACACAATATCCAAATGACTCTGATGGTTTGCCACAATAATGGCAGGCTTTTGGAAGTCCTCCCCCGTCGGGTTCTCCAACTGGAACCTTACGCCCGGTATCTTCGTGATGATAAAACGAGCCATCCAGCACAAGAAGCGATGGTAGTTGACTCGCTTCTTCTCCGTCACCTTCCCGATCAGGAAATACAGAGAAGATAGAGGCATGACGAAGAGATAGACGAAAGAGACGAAGAAAGAAAGGGAAAAGACCGAATACCAAAGGTTCTTCAGTGTCAAGGGAATAAGCCGTACCCTATCTTTCTTCATGGTAATCCATCTAAAGACAATCGGAGGAAGATAATTTGCCATCAATACCACGGTAGCCATCCCGATCACCGTTACGATTCCCAAAGAACGAAGGGCTGGATGTTTTGCAAAGGATAGCGTGCCAATCCCGATGAACATGATAAGTGCCGACAAAGCTACGCTCTTCTTGTAAGAAGCCAATCGCTTCCTGCCATAAGCATATTCATAGATCAGACCTTCCGTAATAAAAATGGTATAATCATCACCTTGACCAAAGATAAAGGTAGCCAAGATAATATTCACGATATTGAACTGCTGCCCGAAGATCTGCATGATTCCCAAGATCCAAATCCATCCTACCGCCAAAGGGAGGAAAGACAATAGGGACAATTCTATCCGTCCAAAGGAGACCCATAAAAAGAAGAACACGACAAACCCACAGACGAACCCAATATAGTTGAATGAGTCATTCAAGACATCCACCAATTGGTTGCTGATGTCCTTGGAAGAAAAGGCATAGACAGAAGCGCATTTCCCTCTCACCATTGCCTTGATGCTATCCTCATGCTGGTCATCGACCTGGACATAAGAGACGATGCGTGCCTCTTCTCCTTGCCTTAACATAAAATGGGAGCCCATAGGATCGGTAATCGGCTTGAAATATGTTAATGGACGAGGTTTCGGCATTGCTGTCACCAATTCCAAAAAAGGTTGGAAAGCATCAGCGGAGAAGCCCTGTCGTTGGCATTCTTCTTGGAAGGTCTTGAGGAAGGCGACTTGTTCCTGCTTTTCCTGCCAGAAAGCATGCCACCGCTCGCATGCCTTCCGCTGTTGTTCCTCAGAGAGGATAAAATCACTGATTCCAGTTACCTTGATAGCCAATCCCTCTTTCTTGATTTCCTTCAGGACCGGAGATACAAACCGTTGGTATTTCCGCAGTGCATCACCCAGATTCTTTCCTTCTGCTACAACGAATACAGATGATCCTTGCATAGCAGGTGAGAGCAGTTGGATGTTCTGCTTTTGGTCGGCGGTCATAAAATTAATATGCGAGAGATTAGAGTCGAAGGATGTCTGCAAGGAGAAATAGCCGAGAACAAGGGTCAGTAGGACTACAGCCCAGATGATCTTTCCTGTATGTCTCCTATGACTGTCATCTAAGACAGATACCCCTGCCGTCGTACTTGCTGATGCTTGAATCCGCTTTACCTTGATAAAAAGGGGCAGGAATACCAACACGAAGAGTATGGTGCCAATGAGCATCAATGAGCCAAACACGCCGAGGTCACGCATGGCCTGGGCATCTAACCATACAAGACAGAGAAAAGCTGCAACGGTCGTTATATTTCCAATAAGCAATGGGGGTACCATCTCCTTCAATGCCGTCCGCTGGATAGGGTCTTGCGCCTCAGGATCAGAAGATAGTTCCCTGACATGGTCGATGAAATGCAGAGGATAGTTGACGGATATGCCAATAATGACAGAGCCAATGCCTAAAACAATGATGGAGACACTGTCTTTGAAAACAGCCATCCCCGCCAAGGCAAACAGCCATCCAAAGAAAATGGAGACTGCGATCCATAGCAAGTCGGTCCGCCTTTGATAATGCCGAAAGAGCAAGATCATGATCAGGACAATAGAGATGGAAATGGCAATCATGGAGTCCTTTTTGATCTGCTGTGCATTGGTGACAGCAATAAAAGGGGCACCTATCACGGAGATATGAAGGTTGGGGTATGCTTTCTCTGTTGCTTCCATGAGGTGGTTGATCTTCTCTAACAAGTCCGCATTCTTATAGGTCTCACTGGATCCATAAGGAGTAGAGAAAGTAATCAGGGAGTACTTGCCGTCCTTTGTGAATACATAGCCATCGTCAACTACATACTGATGGTTTGGTTGCAACGACTGCAGTCGGTTGAGTGCCGGAGAGAACAGATGCAAGGGATCGTGCAATCGTATGACATCCGCAATGGTATCAGCAAAATCATCTCTCTTCTC
>CAJLYG010000176.1 GCA_905210845.1 uncultured Prevotella sp. | reverse complement strand
CGTTTGCGGATGGATGTTAAGGCGTTGGCCGTTCTCCCACAACTGCATCTTGTCAACTAATCGTGCCAACTCTGTCGTGGCTCCATTTTCAGCGTTGATCACCTTATCCCCCGTGCGTACATAGATATGGCTGAGCGATGCCATACCTGGAGGCAGACTCTTATCGTAAGCACAGATGATGCTTGCCTTTTCGCCTTTTTGCTGCAGAAGTGCAGTGGTAAGTGCTGCCTTCTCAGCTACTGTACCATAAGCAGAAGCTGCTACTTCAGCAGGTTTTCTCACCCCATTTGCAACTCCTAAGGGTACTGTACAGGTGTTCACATGCTCGTTCGCCCATGACTCATCGGCATTGTCTGAATGACCTTTGATGATATCCGCAAGATCTCCGTCTCCGCTTGCAGCCGCTTGTTCAATCAGTTGCGCTACAGCTTTGGCGCGTGAATCATCGCTGTTTACTGATACATATATATAAGGTAGAGACTGTTGGTCGACATTCACTTCAGGAGCAACGCCAGGCATCTGCGTAGCATGCCAAGTCCATTTTCCATTTGCAGACTTGCTGGCAGCAATTTCCTTGCCATTGACCATGCCGCCATGCCATGTTAGCTCGCAGGGAGCGCTGACCGTCAGCGTGTAGTCGTCAATCGGACTGGGGTCGTTGAACTGGTGCAAGAACTCGTGAGCTGCCACAAAGCCAGGTTTGGTCTCTATGGTGTAGTCGAGAATGATCATAGCTCCGATTTCCAGTCCGGTGTGTGATACCACCAGTTCACGCAGCTGGTTGTAGTAAGGCGCATTCACTGCAGAGAAGGGCAGTGATGGGTTCAGCGCGTTGGCAGGTGCTTTGATGATGGTGCCGTCTGCTTGTTGGGTATAGTTCTCGTTAATGGTAACCTTCTGCCATTGTGGGTTGTAAACAATAAAGGTCTCTCCATACATGCTGTTGAACGAACGGTGAGTGAGCAACCGCAGTCTTGACGTACAACGATAGGTCTGCGATCCGTCAGCATGGAAGTCAACATACTCTGATACCTTCTCCCAAACAGCCTCGTTGGTATGATCTGCTGCCTGAACGGCTACAAATGCCATCAGCAGGCAAAACAGTGTGATATATCTTTTCATTTTGTGAATGATTTTAGCTTGTTTTCTATTTGTATTATTTCACCACCAGTATTTTGTCGCTGATGTCTTTGGCTCCTAAAACGGCTTGACGAAAGTCAGGCCAGTCGGTGGCTTCGTAAACACGCTTCCCGAGTGAAAGCTTGTGGTTGACAGTCACCGTGGATCCTTTCGCGGATATGTTACCTGTAAACGATGCGGCATCGCCATTGTGGCTGATGTTTTCAGTACCACTCTGTAGTTTACGACCTTTCGGTAAGGATAACGTCTCGTGGGTCTCCACAAGTCTCGAACAGGCATCCTTGAAACCATCACGTCGCTCCTTGATAGAGGTGTCCAGTCTCAGGTAAGAGCGTACACCGCTATATAGACTGCCACTGATCGGCTTAAGGAGTAAGGCTCCGTCGGTAGTCATCGATGCATAGTGGGGAATGGTGAACGTGCATTTCAAGCGTAAGGGACCAGCTTGGTAGTCAGCAGGGTTCTTACCCCAGTCTACGGTTAAGAGCTTTGCTTCTGGTGAGATTTTCAGTAGTTCTTGCTCTATGGATTGCCGCCATTGACTGCGCCAGCCGGTCGTAAATGGACGGCGTAGTGATCCGTCGGTTTGTCCTTCCGCTTCCACGATATAGGAGCCGGAAAGTGTGCCATCGGCAGACAGATGGCTGCTGACGTTGATGCGCAAGTAATGGTTCTCTGGAGCTGATACAGGAGTAAGCCTGAGATCGGAGCCTTCGGGTATGCCTGGTAGGTAATTCTGTTGTTGCTCGGCACTCGACCATAGCTCGCGGATAAAAGGTACCCAAGTAGGATCAAGAGGCATATAAGAGCCATCGCTGAGCTTCACAACTGCTACGCAGTGATTAAAATGATCGGCTGGTATAGACTCTATTCTCGAGCCTGCCATTGTCATCGCAGGATAGGCTTCGAAGCCTGCCATACGGAGCATAGAGATGAGCAGGGCAGCTTTGTCTTTGCAAACACCACAGCGGTCGGTGTAGTTGGTTTGCGTATTATGGAGCGTGTATCCCTCGCCTTTGCCCATCGAGAGTCCGGAATAGCGTATGTTATCTGCCACCCAATGGGTGAGGGCAGCAATCTTTTCCATATCGGTTTTCTTGCCTTTGGTCAGCTCGTTTACTTTCTTCTGTGCGGGAGCATAAGCCTTGAAAGAACCATAGTCCTCGTTGACTTTGTGAAACCATAGCGACTTATCTTTCCATGTCGGTGTTGAAGAGATAAAGAGCTTGGGAGCCACATCGAAGAGTGCCACGGAGCCCGGTTCCTGCTTGAACGGAGTAGTGTCATCCGTGTAGAAAGTGAGCAATTGACGGTCGGCAGTAGAGCGTACGGATGAATGGCATTCACCCTGGTAGAACTCATATTGCATCCGTTTGTCAATGGGCGCGTCGAGAGAGTAGATTTTTCTGACGGTGGGTTTATCTACCCAGAAGGGTACAATATCATAAAAGTTGCCACGCATCGGTGGGATGAATCTCTCTTCTCCTTCGTTAGCCGCCATAGTACCTTGTGCTGGTGAACCTTGTCCGTTGCCCAGCAGTGCATAGGTAAAGCCTCTTTTTGTGATGCGGTAGTCAACGATGTCACCCGGTTGAAGCAGACCAACGCCGATCATGATCTGCCGGGCACCCCAATAGATCGCACGGGCTGGTGCTGCATAATCGCAAGCAGTGGAAAGGTCGATCGTGCGCCGGGTGCCATCAGCTTTCCATACGGTGACGTTCGTAAACTGAGCCGCTGCTGTGAGTGGGTCATAATCGTATTTGAGCACATTCATCTTCCGTGCACCGCTGACAGTCTGCACCCGTATCACCTGATGAATATTGAAGATGCCGGATGCGTTTTCGTCAACCGTTACGCCCGTTGAGTCGAGCAATGTCACAAGATCGGCACTCTGCCAGTCGGCATGGGCATTGAGCTTCGTCTTAAGAGAAGCCCAGTTTTGTGCCGATGAAGAAAGTGCCAATAGGGTCAACACCCCGATCAAAATATTCTTTTTCATGCGTATGTAAGTAAGTTGTGATGATTATCTGAAAAGTATTTGCAGGATATCGAAGTCTGGATCTTGCCATGTATTCTCCCACACGGCACCGTTTTTGGGTTGTCGTATGACACTTGCTGCTTTGGCTGCAGCAGCATAGTCTCCCTTGCAAACAGCGTTTGCCCAACGTGCGAGATCGCTGGATTCTGCTTTCCATTTTGCGGCGATGCTGTCTGCTTCTGCTGTCTGCCCAATAGCACGTAGGGCGAGTACGTTGAGCACGTCGGTAGAGCGCATTCTCCGTCCGGGTTTATGGTCAGTTACCTTCTTGTAGAGAGCTTTTGCTTTCGCTTGATCGCCTCTGCTCTCGGCGATGCGTGCCGATAAGAAATTAGACACGCGCTGGTCATCGTAACGCTCAAACGGTTTTCCTACACCGAGATTCTCGGGGTAGGAGTAACTTTGCTCTACCTCTTCTTGGGCTTTGTCCCATTGCCCTTTTTGTATCAGGCTGATCGCAAAGCCAAGATGAGCAGTCTTGTAGACCACATGCCCTTCTTGTGCACCTTCATTAGGCAGGACATCCAGCGTCTTCATGTAGCGGGAGCATTGATCGTATTTGCCCTCCAAACACAGCGTCTTGGCATATTTCAAGCCAATGATATAATTCTCCGGGTATTTCTTGAGGTATTTTCTTGCCGTCGACTCTGCGTTAGCATAATCGTGGGTGGAAAGGTAATATTCGGTTAAGGCTAATCCAGTACGCCAAGAACTCTGCAACCGTTCAGCCTGCTTGAGATCGTCCAGTCGGTTGGCACCTTCTTTCAGTCTTGCACGTGTCAGGTAGAAGGGGGCATAGTCTGCCTTTGGAATCGAGTCGAGGATAGCCTTTGCGCGATCGTTCTGCAACCATCCCCAGAGTACAAGGGCTTTGTAGTAGGCTGGCTTCCAATTGCTACTCTGTGCGCATACCCATTCGAGTGCTTTCATCGTGTGATAACGGTGAGGGAAGATCAGCATCGGAGATTGTGCGTCAGCCTTGTTGATCAGTTGTTTCGCCTGTGAGTCGTCACCACGTTGATGGGCAATGAATGCACGATGGTAGCATGCGATGGGATGATCTTTTGCAAGCGACAGTGTGCTGTCTGCAGCTCCCCAATCGCCTATCTCTTCATAAGCAGAGGCAATCTCCAGCCATACCTCTGCGGGTAGCTCGCACTGCTCTCCGTGGGTAAGGGCCTTCGCATCCATATCACCTAAGAGCCATTGCTCTACACGCATAGGGGAGTAGAGGGGTGCCTTGCCAAGCGTAGCTTGAGCGATCTTTTTTGCCTCCAGGTTTCTGCCCATTAATCGCAGGACAGAAACCTTCAATCGTTGTGCAGAAAGGTTGTCGGGTTCAGCTTCAAGGGCTCTTTGTGTAAAGGTTAAAGCGTGAGTCAGATCGCCTTCAGCAGCATACTGTTCAGCTAAACGCATCCATGCAGCTGTGCGCGTTGTAAGTTGCCGAGTTGCCATAGAGAAACCGTCTTTGGCATCAGTAGCATGACCGAGACGACGAGAGGCAAGTCCATATAGATAGTTTGCCATGCCATCGTAGGCATCTACAGACAGTGCTTTCAAGGCATAGCTCAAACTTTCTTTCGTCATGCCACGCCTTAGACAGAGGTCTGCCATAGCTGTCAGCGAAGGTACGAAATAGGGTTCTTTTTGAAGACTATTGCTGAAATGCTCGTTGGCGGTCCTCCATTGTTTCTCATCAAGGGCATTGCGTCCAAGCAAATACTGACCGTAGGCAGACGACCAATCGAAGTCGGATGGTGTGGCGGTCGGGCGGCTGACTACATTGTCTGCGACTTTTTCTGAATAGTCTAACAGATCATTGCCAAGGATAACTCGAAGTGATCCCTTTTCTGCTAATTCAGTCGTGAGCGGCATCTCACCCTGCCACTCTTTCAGAGGAGTGGCATTCACATGAATCGTTGTCTGCAAGTTGTCTCCACAGAAAATGCGCATATCAGTGTCGAGTGTCTCAAGTGGTGATAACTTCAGGATGAGCTTTCCATCTTTGCGCTCTACGTTCAGCGCGGCGAATGGTGAGGCTTTTACCACGCCACCGATCCCAATGACAGGAAACCAGTATTCAGTCCACTCATCGGTAGCCTGTGGGTCCATGTGAGGCTTTTTGTAGGGAGTAAGCTCACTGCCTGTCGATGGTTGGTTGAAGAACCTACCCGACTGCAGTTCTACGTATTGTCCATGACCGTCGGTGAGCAGATCTTCCCAAATGGCACCCGAACGGGCTTTGCCCCAAAGGAAGATTTTCTGTCCAATCTTATCAGCGTATTCAGCCCAGCGCAGCGATCCATATCCATGCTCGGGATAGTAGACGCCATTATATTGATTATAATTGCCCAGAACATGCATAGACACGGATGGCAGGGAGTCGCAACCGCGCATCGTGCCTAAATTGTTACCGTCTTTGTCTATAGGGAATGGATTCCATCCTCCATCGTGCCCAATCCAACCATTCCCCGGATAAACAAACTGTGCATCGTCGTATGCGTGGTAGGCAGCGTTCATCCAATGGTAATAGGGCGCATCGGAGAAGGAGGCGTTATGATAGATGGTGTGCGTAGTAAACCATGCTTTGTCTGAAGGGACGGTTACTTCCACTTCCCACCAGGTGTGGGTAGACCATTCGTAGGAAGCTACCAGACAGGAGACACTGCCATCGGCATTCTTTCGGGTGAGGTAGTCTACTGGTGTGGCTGTGGAAGGAATATGACCGATAAGGCCAAAGTTGAACTCCACTCCACCGGATGTCCAAGGACCTCGCATGGCAATGTTGCGGAACTTCATCACATTGTTTTTGTAGAGAAATTCAACACCAGTTACTTTGTTCATCGCACCCCATATCTTTCCCCCTGCTTCAGGGAGCAGTGAGACTGAGATGTAAGGGTTCTCCAACTGGATGACTTTCCACTTTTTGGGCGTGCCCTTATGTTCGTAGCCTTCAAAGCGGAAGTAAGGGTAGATGGGCGCTTCTGGTTCGGCAATGGGATTGGGATCGGAAAAGCCGTAAGTCACGATGTCTTCAGACGTTTCTCTGATGGTGGCCTGCGCGTAGGCGGTTGTCACGAAGAATGTACTGAGAAATGCAATAAGAGAAGATGATACTAGATTCATAATCGATAGTTTTTGGACAGATATTTTGCAAATATAGAAATAAATGCGCATTCATGCAACCTTTCCCTTGATTTTATAGTAATTTTGCACTTATGACAAGAAAGAGGGCGTGTGCGGTCTGTTTTGAGTACTTTTGCATATTAAAAGTGACGCTTTCATACAAAATTCTCGAGAGAATTTGATCCAATAGTTGATGTATTGAACAGCAAAAGGATAAGTGGTCCAATAAATTCTCGAGAGAATTTAGCGAAACATGTGCTTTTCCTGTCAACCTTTGA
>CAJLYG010000175.1 GCA_905210845.1 uncultured Prevotella sp. | reverse complement strand
AAAGAACAGCAGTGGCGGCAATGCTGACTCGGGATCGGATACTGGTGGCACTACCCAGCCTTGACCTGCCCATTCCTGCATCATGGGTAACAAACTGATCTCATCGTTTATTCACTTATAAAATTCGTTTTTATGGACAACAAGAAACAACCGAAAATCACGTGGATGCAAATCCTGAATGCAATTGTGCAAGCGATCATTGCAGCAATGACTGCTCTCACTGTCAGCTCTTGTGCTTAATCATCAATGGTTATTTATGAAAAGTAAGTATCTGATGTCTGCCAACGACATGAAGTATTTTGTGGTGCACTGCTCGGCTACAAGGTGCAACCAGGACTATACGGTGGAGCAAATGCTCCGTGACCATCGCGCACGTAAGTTCCGCAAGATTGGTTATCACTTCTTTATCCGTCGTGACGGTACGATGACACAACATCGGATGTTGTTGGAAGTTGGGGCTCACGCCGTTCCGTATAACCATTGCTCTATCGGCATTTGCTATGAAGGAGGTTTGGACGAGAACGGGCTGCCATCTGACACACGCACTGTCAAACAGACGGAACGCTTGCGCGACCTGTTGGGTAACCTGCATCGGATCTTCCCTCAAGCCAAGATCATAGGCCATCGCGACTTGCCGGGAACGACGACTAAGTCTTGTCCGTGCTTCAATGCGCATGAGGTGTTCGGAGATATAGAAAAGCTCTGACTTTAGTCTCTTTCCTTAGGATGGCTTCCGCATTTGGTAATGAGTGCGGGAGCCAACTTTGCGAAGAGGCTTGCCAGTTACAGTCAATGTTACTTATAGAGTTTCATAGCTATTGTCAAATCGTCTCTTAGAAATTCAATTTCCAAATATTGACAGCTCTCTTTGCCATCTGCTTTTGACGACTCAAGATGGTATTCTCGTTCCAATCGTTGTAATGCTCGGGAATTTTCCGTGTACTGGCAAATTCGGATAACCTATACTTTTCCTTCTTCTCAGAATAGGTCAAATTACCAATTTGACGATTTACCTTTTGGTCTAACAAGCACATATTACCTAACCGATTGACATATTGATCTGCCTTATACTGATCGATATTCCATTCTTCACCAGGATTTTGGGGAAGAATGTGCTCTATAGAATTCGCATCATCATGAATATCTACATTGAGTCCTCCTTCAACATTTTGTTCTATCATCCCCAATATGTAACGGATTACTTTCGTATTACGTGAAGTTAATACGAATGATTTGATCGCAAATGAATTCTGGAATTCACTATCCGTTATATAGATTTTCTGTAGTTGGGAAATACCTTTATACAGACCTTCATAAATAGACAAGGCAATGTCATTAAAGACTTTCTCTATGTCGTTCGGATTCTTACTGCAAATGACATTATACCGAAAACATGTAATAACTATCGCAGACAACAACTTTTCAAAGGCATCTAAAGGCAATTTCTTATAGGCAACCATCAATACAGAATAGGGTTGTTTCAGCCCGAACAATTTCAGCAACTCAATGTTTCGTGAAATTTCTACATGATTCTGCCACATTTCGTCGTTTGGGTCTTTTAATGCCATATAGACATCACTATATGAAAGCATTTGATTAACAAGCTCAAAGACTTCTGTCGCATTTGTTATTTTCTTTCTTATGGCTTTAAACAGTTCTGTAGAACGAATTGACTTATTCCTTATATTCCAATAGTATCTAATGAAATCTGGCAATTTTTCTGTTTTTACATTTGAAGACAATTCATTCCATTTCGCTTCCAAGTCATTTAGCCTTTTGGGTGAATGATCATCGTCTACCAATGAAAATAGATAATTCTTTAGAAGATCAGCTGATGAAAGTTGAACACCTCTTGCATTGAGCGTCTCGAATACTCGAAATGCATTCATCTCGTCATTTACTGTTATAACAGTAAAGAATAGGTTGCTTACCAATTTAACAATAAAGTCAGCATACTCTTGATCCGAATATTTCAACGCATTGACGCGAGCTTCATACCACTCAAAGCATTTTTTCAACAGTTTCTGAGATACCAGCAAATTGCGGGATCTTAATTCTCCTAACTTAACAATATAATCTCTATAATATGGATCGTCATTTTTATTAAGGACAAGGATGTTGTCATACTCAAGGCTAACAGGATCCATGCGACCTATGTAGGTTTGCATCAGAGTCTCATACCTACTTTTATTGCTTTCTGTATTTATACCTGCTTCACCCTGTTTCCTGATCGCTTTTATCAGTGCCAATATCAATAATGTTATCGTCGTGAAACGTTGCTGACCATCAATGATCCGAAACTCATTATTTCGTGAATCAGAAGACTGAAGTACAAGATAGCCCATGTAATGGTCACCCTTCTCATTCATCATTGAGATAATATCTTGCCACAAATCGTCCCACTGTTGCTCTTCCCATGAATAGTCACGTTGAAAACGAGGTACAATGTATTTTCTATTATTACCTATAAGATCTCCAAAATTAGTTGTTGAAGTATTCTCGATTCCTTTCATAATTGATATCAATTAAGTTCTTACGTTGCTATGCTACATCATGTAGGAATGGTTATTCTCATTTATGACTTCCTGTGCCTTTTCAGTTACCTTAAAGCTACTGTATCTCGAAGACATGACGGGAGGTGGAAATATTTCCAACAATTGCTTGCCTGAAGCTCTTCTATCCCTCTACGAAGGTAATCTTGCAAGCTGTCTGGAAGGGGTTGTGCTTGGAGAGCAGCAAACATCTTGGAACAGAGCTTGTCTGGCAGATAGCCTTCTGATGGGATAAAATTATAATGCTCGTCCTTCACATAATGCGTGGACAGTCCTTGGCAGGCTTGCAAGAAAAGGGTGACGGCCTCGTCGGGATGGTCTTTTTGTAGATGGTCGCGAAACTGCTCTTCGATTCCTGACAGGAGGGATGTGATTTTCAGGAGGTCGGGGTACCCGTTTTCATCTTTCTCTTGGAAGATCCTGTCGATGGTGTCGTTGGGAATGATGACGGAAGGTAGGTCTGCAATGGGCACCTTATGGAGCAAAACATAACGCTGGAGGAGTTGCCGCCATTGCTGCAGGCGTGTTCCTTGCCAGATCTCTACCATCGCTGGTGCCACGATCTCGATCAGCCGTTGTACCATGGCGTACTCATCATCCCCTACTTCTAAGGAGAAGCCACCGATACCTTTTACTTTCTCGAAGCGAAGAAGACTATCCTCGACACGGGTTTCTTGAAGGAGTTGCAGGAACTTGGGGTACTGTCTCTTCTCTAAGGTTTCATTCAGGGCTACGATTTCAAGGGGGGAAAGGATGGCATATTGCTCATAGAACCCACCGCAAGGGGCGATGACCTTGACTTTCCGGCGGTCTTTCACCACGACGACATGCGCAAAATATTGGAAGTCTTCCTGAATGAACGGGGACGGATGCATGATGCCAATCCCACTTGGAAGGAAATAGGATGACAGGTCTTTCCGAACGATATACTCCTTGAAATTCTTGTGTTCCAAAAGCGTATAGCCCTTCTCGTCTGTTTCTGTCTGCCTCCAAGCTGGGGTCAGGAACGGGCGGACGGGCGCATCTGGGATATACTCTGCCAAGACTGACTCGGAGGAGTTTGCCTCTTTCTGGAAATACTCGCATAATGCCCGGAAAGGATCTCTCGCCGAGGGGCAGATTCTTGACAGTACTTCTTGCTTGCTGAGGCTTTCTGCATGTTCCTTCTTCTGAGCCTGCTTGAGCCGACGGCTATCGTTCCCATGCCCCACTCTTTTCGTTGACAGTTCCCGATTATAATCCCGGATCAGTCGGCGCAGTGTCTTCGGGGCGTCATCGGCATGTCCATGGAATTGCAGGTCGCCGATGACCGTATCGATGTCGCGCCATAAAGAGACTTGCTCGGAACTTTTCCCTGTGGTCGCCTCATGCACGATCATGACATCATTCTGATGGATGCCTGAGATACTGATGGTTAGGTCATTGCCTAAAGCGATAAAAAACCGACGGTCCTTGTTTTTGGTTGACTTGTCTTCACACCGTTTGATCACGCCTTGCTTGCCTGCAAAGGGTCCTCGGATGATCTGAACGACATCGTGCTCTTTCACCATATCCGCGTAACGCTCGGTTTCTACCCGAAGAAGCGCGGAAGTACTAACCGACTGTTCCTGAAAGACCCGGAAGGCTTCCATGGTTGCATCGGAAACCTTTGCCTGTCGAATGATCTGACCTAAGGTGTCATGGGCTGGATCGGAACTGAGCAAATGGCAAAGGAGACTGGTATGCAGGCAGGTGGAATACTCGCCTGTCGCTAAGTCTCTCACCTTTACTTGATATCTGAAATAGCCACCCTTATCGAGGCATTTTTCCATTTGACGGATAATGAGTGACTGCTCACCTTTGGCATTCTTGGGTGAAGGTGATTCGGCATGCCCTTCTCCCGTCCACTTGATGTTCGCAAAGATATACCCGCTCATCAAGGGGGCGACCGTCTCTACTCTCCTACCGTATTGATTGTCGTAATGGGTTTTGCGGGAAGGGGTTATATAGACTTCCTTGACGCCTTTTACATGCTCCAGCAAAAAGTCCTTGGCTTCCTTTTCCTTGCCAATCGGGGTTTGCACAACGAACCACATGACGATGTCTTAATAAACCTTAAAAGAAAGATGGGATCCTATACAATCCGGATTCCCCAAAGAGCGACACCGCTTCAGGACTATTGGCTTTGTGATGAATCACAGCATTGAGAGTCAACAGTTTACCCACCATTTCCCGATCAATACTTTCTATGATGATAAGAGTGATGATTACCATCGACTCTGATCCATTCAATTCTTTTATCCATGAGCAATTTCTTGTTCACTTTCCTGTTGCAAAGGTAACAAAATATAGTTAAACAACAAATTTTTCTCCATAAAAATACCCTCCGCAATTATGAATCACATGAATTCTCACATCATTGTATTCTTATGGATTGAGAGCATGATTCACGATCTGGAGATAAAGTAGGCAGAATGTGTGAGCTAACAAAACTTTTGAGGGTTTTTCTCTCTTTTTTCTTTTGTTTCGTATTTTTGTACTACATTTGTACACATTAATCTATAACAGATACTATCCTATGGCAAAGATAACAGTCCAGAATACAGAGATAACGGTCTTGTCGCATGATGACAAGGACTATATATCGCTAACAGACATGGCTAATGGCAAGCAAAGTGAAAGCCGTGCGGCCGACATCATCAAGAACTGGATTCGCACCAGATACACGATTGAGTTTCTTGGAACTTGGGAGATAATTCATAACCCCAATTTCAAAGTGGTCGAATTTGACCACTTTAGAATGCAGGCAGGCTTACCGAGTTTCGTCATGAGTGTAAGTGAATGGATTGAAAAAACTAATGCCATTGGCATCATTGTCAAGAAAGGACGATATGGTGGAACCTATGCTTTTAAGGATATTGCTTTCGAGTTTGGTACCGCTATTAGTGTTCCCTTTAAACTCTACTTAATAGAAGAATTCCAAAGACTAAAAGATGACGAGCAGAAACTATTGGGCTGGACTGCTAAACGCGAACTCTCTAAGATTAACTACCGCATTCACACAAATGCCATCAAGAACCACTTAGTACCAGCAGAAATCACACCTGCTCAGGCTAGCATCATCTATGCTGAAGAAGCTGATGTGTTGAATGTGGCTATGTTTGGAATGACTGCCAAGCAATGGCGAGAGACCAATCCTGACTTAAAAGGCAATATTCGTGACTATGCCACCATAAATGAATTAATATGCCTCTCTAATATGGAGAATATCAACGCTGTACTGATTAATGACGGAATTCCACAAGGTGAAAGGCTTGTGAAACTCAATCAAATTGCTATTCAGCAGATGCAGGTACTGGGAGGGAATGCCAATAGAACCCTTTTGAAGTAAAAAAGTCAAACAAAATGCTCAAAAAAAAATTAATGAAATGCCTTGAAGAACTTGAGAAATTAGAGAATATACTAGGGACAATCAATAAATTAAAAAGCCACGACACCAAATGATACCATCAAAAAATATGCTCTATCCGGAGACGAAGAGACGAAATCTAAGTTGGCTGACTATAAAATAAACAGATTGGAGTTCAACCTCGTTGATAGAGAATTTACGTAAAGTCATAAAGAGGGAAATAGCAATTTTCTCTCACATACGAATGTGATTCCGCTGGGGTTCGAACCCAGGACCCACAGCTTAGAAGGCTGTTGCTCTATTCAGCTGAGCTACCGAACCAGATTCTTCTTGGCTTGATGCACAAGAACGTTCTTTAGCGCAGTTACGGGGAGTGCCCGATACTTTTGCGACTGCAAAGTTAATAACTTTTTTGTTCCCCACCAAAATTTTCGCCAATTTCGCCTAATTTTTCGGGTGGAAATGCAGTGGAAATGCGCAATGAGTGCTGGGCGTGTGCCGTGAATTAGCGTTGAAAGTAGGATTTTGGAAGTTGGCGCATGTTGTAGCGCGATGCCATGGTTTCGCCGTAGGCACCTGCCGAGCGAATGGCGAAGATGTCGCCTCGCTTCGACACTGGCAATTTCTCGTCGTGGGCAAACACGTCGTAGAGATCTGCCCCGTACGGAAATTCATCTT
>CAJLYG010000174.1 GCA_905210845.1 uncultured Prevotella sp. | reverse complement strand
CGATGCCCTGCTTGAGCTTGATAATCATTTCGGGAACACGAACATCCATCAGGGCATCCTTAGCAACTTCCCTATGCAGTTTCTACGACGCCAGATGTCAAGCCGAAGGCTATTTTTGTCTCTGCTTTGCGTGACATGCCGCTTGCCGGAGATTTCGAAGTGGAGATAAAAGGCAATGAGAAAGCTTTCCAAACCGGACTCACAGCCCTTTCTAAGATTGCAAAGACTTATCTTGGAGTAGGGGAAAACAGTAGTTTAGTTCATGCCAAGGATGTGGATGTCACCGTCTTCTGTGGCCCCTGTCCGACAGGCAATGTGGGCGTTCAAGTCAATCATCTTGATCCAGTCAACAAAGGAGAGGTCGTGTGGACCGTTGATCCTACGGCTGTGATTTTCTTTGGTCGTCTGTTTGATGAGGGGAAAGTAGATTTGACACGTACAGTGGCTGTTGCTGGCAGTGAGGTCAGCCATCCTGCTTATGTAGATGCGTTGGTGGGTACTCCGCTGCGTGTCATCCTGAATGGACAGCTCAAGGCTACCGAGCATGTGCGCATTCTGAATGGCAATCCGCTTACTGGGCGCAAGGCAACTTTAGAGGACTATTTAGGTGCCCATACTTCTGAGGTGACCGTGATTCCAGAAGGTGACAATGCTGATGAATTCATGGGATGGATCCTGCCTCGTACTAAGCAGTTCTCTGTCAGTCGCAGTTATTTCTCTTGGCTGATGGGAAAGAACCGGGAGTATGACCTGGATGCTCGTGTCAAAGGTGGCGAGCGCCACATGATCATGAGTGGGGAATATGATAAGGTCTTGCCGATGGACATCTACGGCGAGTATCTCATCAAGGCTATCATCACCGGGGACATCGACCGTCAAGAGCAACTTGGGATCTATGAGGTTAGTCCTGAAGACTTTGCCGTAGCAGAGTTCGTCGATTCTTCTAAGCTCGAATTGCAGAAGATTGTCCGTAACGGCTTGGATATTTTAAGAAAAGAAAACGCATAAGAATATGTCAGCATTAAAAAAACATCTCGATAAGATAAGGCCATCATTCGAAGAGGGCGGTAAGCTCCATGCCTTTCGTAGTGTCTACGAAGGAATGGAAAGTTTCCTCTTTGTACCTAACACAACTTCTGCGAGTGGTGCCTCTATTCATGACTCTATCGACTCAAAGCGTATTATGAGCATGGTGGTAATCGCAGTGTTGCCAGCTATGTTGTTTGGCATGTACAACATCGGTTACCAGAACTACAAAGCAGCAGGGACACTTGCTGATGCCTCTTTTTGGGCGGTCTTCTTCTATGGTTTCTTAGCGGTCCTTCCTAAGATATTGGTCAGCTATATTGTGGGACTTGCCATTGAGTTTGCTTGGGCACAGTGGAAGCATGAGGAGATTCAGGAAGGATACCTTGTCTCTGGAATCCTCATTCCGTTGATCATTCCCATTAACTGTCCTTTGTGGATCTTGGCTATAGCAATCGCGTTTGCAGTCATCTTTGCCAAGGAAATCTTTGGTGGCACAGGAATGAACATCTTTAATGTAGCCCTTGTCACGCGTGCTTTCCTCTTCTTCTCTTATCCGAGCAAGATGAGTGGGGATGCAGTATGGGTTGCTACAGATAAGATTTGCGGCTTGGGGAATACCCTTCCGGATGCATTTACCTGCGCCACGCCATTGGGTGAGATCGCACAAGGCGCGAACATCCCTTATAGCCTTTGTGATATGGTGACGGGCTTCATTCCCGGTTCCATTGGCGATACCTCTGTCGTTGCCATTGCCATTGGCGCAATCATTCTCCTTTGGACGGGCGTGGCAAGTTGGAAGACCATGCTCAGTGTCTTTGTAGGAGGCGGAGTGGTGGCTGCTCTCTTCTATGCAGGTGGCATGACACCTATTCCTTGGTACGAGCATCTCGTCTTGGGTGGATTTGCCTTTGGCGCAGTTTTTATGGCTACCGATCCTGTCACCTCAGCGCGTACAGAGACAGGAAAGTATATTTACGGACTGTTGATTGGCGCGATGGCAGTGATCATCCGAGTGATGAACGCAGGATACCCGGAAGGCATGATGCTCTCCATCCTGTTTATGAATATGTTTGCCCCGTTGATCGATTACTGTGTGGTACAGAGCAATGTCAGCAAGCGAATGAAACGTGTAACTTCTAAAAACAAGTAAAGCTATGGCAGAAGAAAAGAAAAAAGGAATGAATACCAATTCTAATTCCTATACGATTATCTATGCGGCAGTCATCGTGGTGATCGTCGCCTTCCTGCTGGCTTTCGTCTTCCAGGCTCTCAAGCCTGCACAGGATGCGAATGTGGCTTTGGACAAGAAAAAGCAAATTCTGTATTCTCTCAATATTCGTAACCTTGATGATGCACAGGCTGCTGCTAAATATAAGGAGGTGGTTACCGCAGATGAGGTGATCAATGCCGACGGACAGGTAACTGTGAAAGGAGAGGTCGGTGGAGAGAAGGCTGGGTTCAAACTTAATAGTGCCGATGCCAAGGCTGGCAAACTGGCATTATACGTATGCAAGGTAGATGGAAAGGTCAAATACGTCATTCCGGTCTATGGAATGGGTCTTTGGGGACCTATATCTGGCTACATTGCCATTAACGGTGATAAAGCTACGGTGTATGGAGCATACTTCAACCATGAGAGTGAGACCGCAGGTCTTGGTGCTGAGATCAAGGACAATCTTCAATGGCAGGAACAGTTTCAGGGCAAGAACCTGTTTGCGGGAGGAAAGAAGGATGCCATCGCCCTTGCCGTAAAGAAGAAGTCGGATATCAAAGATCCAGGCACACAGGTGGACGCCGTCACAGGAGCTACGCTTACTTCCAACGGCGTGAGCAATATGTTGCACGATGGATTGACACCTTATTTAAAGTTCTTAAATGTTAAGTAATTATGACATTGTTTAGCAAACAAAATAGAGAGGTATTGGTTTCCCCCTTGAACCAGAATAACCCGATCATGGTTCAGGTGCTGGGTATCTGCTCTTCCCTGGCCGTTACCTCGCAATTGAAACCGGCCATTGTGATGGGACTTGCCGTTACGATCATTACGGCATTTTCCAATGTGATTATTTCCCTGATCCGTAATACCATCCCCATGCGTATCCGTATTATCGTGCAATTGGTGGTCGTGGCAGCACTGGTCACCATTGTCTCGCAGATTCTGAAGGCAGTGGCTTATGATGTCAGTGTCCAATTATCGGTTTACGTGGGATTGATCATTACCAACTGTATCCTAATGGGACGTCTGGAGGCATTTGCAATGATGAACAAGCCCTGGCCGTCATTCTTAGATGGTATTGGAAATGGACTGGGTTATGCACTCATCCTCGTGATCGTGGGTGCTGTCCGCGAACTGTTAGGGCGTGGTACCCTCTTGGGATTCACGATTATTCCACAAGCTGCTTATGATGCGGGCTACATTAATAATGGAATGATGACCATGCCGGCAATGGCATTGATCCTTTTGGGTTGTGTGATTTGGGTTCACAGGGCATTTATTTATAAGGAGGAGGAGAAATAATGGAACATTTATTCACTTTGTTTTTTAGGTCGATCTTTATCGACAATATGATCTTCGCCTTCTTCTTGGGCATGTGTTCATTCCTTGCCGTTTCTAAGAATGTGAAGACATCGTTGGGTCTGGGACTTGCCGTAACCTTCGTGTTGGTTGTCACTGTACCCGTTGATTATCTTTTGCAGACCAAGGTCCTGGGGCCAGATTGCCTTGTGCAAGGAGTGGATCTCTCTTACCTGAGTTTCATCTTATTCATTGCTGTCATCGCGGGTATTACGCAGTTGGTGGAAATGGTAGTTGAGCGCTATAGTCCATCTCTGTATGCAGCGTTGGGTATCTTCCTTCCGTTGATTGCCGTGAACTGTGCCATCATGGGTGCATCACTGTTCATGCAGCAGCGCATCAACCTTGATCCTAGCAATTCGCAGTATATCGGGAATGTATGGGATTCCATCGCTTATGCTTTTGGTTCAGGATTGGGATGGACGTTAGCCATCGTCTCCATGGGGGCAATCCGTGAGAAAATGCAGTATAGTGATGTTCCCAAGCCACTTCAGGGATTAGGGATAACCTTTATCACGGTAGGCCTGATGGCCATGGCAATGATGTGTTTCTCTGGTCTTAAATTTTAATAGGGAGGAATAGTAATTATGGGACAATTTATTATAGCAAGTATAGGAGTTTTCCTCGTTACGATTCTCCTTTTGGTTGTGATCTTGCTCGTTGCAAAGAAGTATCTCTCTCCGAGTGGAAATGTGAACATCGTCATCAATGGGGATAAGACTCTTTCTGTGCCACAGGGCAACAGCCTGATGAGTACCTTAAATGAGAATGGCATCTTCCTCCCTTCAGCCTGTGGTGGTAAGGCAAGTTGTGGCCAGTGTAAGTTGCAGGTACTTGAAGGCGGTGGGGAGATTTTGGATTCAGAGAAACCTCATTTCACACGTAAGCAGATCAAGGAACATTGGCGCTTAGGGTGCCAGACGAAGGTGAAAGGGGATTTCAAAATCAAGATACCGGAGTCCATCTTAGGCGTGAAAGAGTGGGAGTGTACAGTGATCAGCAACAAGAATGTCAGTTCGTTCATCAAGGAGTTTAAGGTGGCACTGCCCAAAGGTGAGCATATGGACTTTGTACCAGGATCGTATGCCCAGATTAAGATTCCTGCTTATGACACGATCGATTATGAGAAGGATTTTGACAAGGAGCTGATCGGAGAAGAATATATCGGTGCATGGAAGAAATTCAATATCTTCTCGCTGAAGGCGCATAATCCAGAGCCAACGACCCGTGCTTATTCTATGGCAAACTATCCTGCAGAAGGGGACATCATTACTTTGACTGTACGTATTGCAACGACGCCGTTCTTGCCTCGCCCGCAGGTAGGGTTCCAGAATGTGCCCACGGGTATTGGATCTTCTTATATCTTCTCCTTGAAACCAGGGGATAAGGTAATGATGAGTGGTCCTTATGGCGATTTCCATCCACATTTCGATTCCAAGAAAGAGATGATATGGATTGGTGGTGGCGCTGGTATGGCACCGCTCCGATCTCAGATCATGCACATGCTGAAAACCCTTCACTGTCGTGACCGCGAGATGCACTTCTTCTATGGCGCTCGAAGCCTTAGTGAAGCGTTCTTTATGGAGGATTTCTGGGAACTCGAAAAGGAATATCCCAATTTCCACATGCATCTCTCTCTTGACCGCCCTGACCCTCAAGCAGACGCTGCAGGAGTTAAGTACTATACAGGGTTTGCAGTAAACTGCGTGCGGGATACTTATCTTAAGGATCACGATGCTCCAGAGGACTGCGAGTATTATCTGTGTGGACCTCCCATGTTGATCAAGACCGTCACCGATTATCTGGATAGCTTAGGCGTGGATCCTGAAAGTATTATGTACGATAATTTCGGGTAGGCTTATGCATACCATAGGATACTATAAACAAACTATACGAAAGTCGCTGATATTCAGCGGCTTTCGTTGTTTAAGATAGTTCCTTGATTGTGCGGTTTGTTGGGGTTTTATGAGGTTTGTTTTGATCAAAAGTGTCACCTAACTGTCACCCGAAAGTGTCACCCGAAAGTATAATGTTAGGTAAAAAACTTAGGTATAACAGTTAAAGGTAAACGTCACCACAAGGCGACCTTACCTCCTCTACCTAAGTCAAGTGTTGCCTTACCAAAGCCCAGAGCCTTGAATACTCTGCTCATAGTGGGTAGGGTTATAACGCTCCTGCCATTCTCCAATTTAGAGATTTGCGACTTCTTTACTCCTACTTTCTCCCCTAACTCTTCCTGTGTGAGGTTCTGCTTGATACGCTCTTTCTTGATAGTCTCTCCCAAAAGATAGGCATTTACTTCCTCCTTTAACTTTTCTTCCATTTTATCTCGTTCAGGGGTGCCTATCTTACCCCAAACCTCATCTACCACTTCTGAGAGTGGTGTCAATTTCATCTGTTCCATACTGTTTACTTTTTCTTATGTTGAAAATACGATTTTCGAATTTCTTCCGCCTTTGCAATTTCCTTTGAGGGAGTCTTCTGAGTTTTTTTGACAATGCCATGCGTAGCAATAATCAACGTCTCAGTCTCCGTATCCCAGAAGGAGAACATTCGGTAACAATTACCATTGAATAGAGTGCGAAACTCCCAAATGTCAGATCCTTCCAACTTCTTGAAGATTTCCTTGTTTATGATTCCCTGTTCTATCTTCAGATAGTTGTAGGTGATCTTCTCTTGTACTTTATGCGGCAAGGAGTGGAAAAATTCTAACGCCTCTTCCATCATTACCACTCTTATATGGTTCATGTGTCCGTTACGTTTATTTATTTGTACTGGTTGCAAAGATAAGCTATTGTTTCCATATAAGCAAACTTTTTGGCGCTATTTTGCGTCTTTTCAACTTTGCTTCAGTACGAAGCGTATAAAGATAAACATTGGAAAAAGTGTGGAAAAGGTATCTTTGCGCATAGATATAACTGTATACTGACGACAATAGGAGCGAAGAAGGCAAAGTCAAACGTATATAGAAATAGAAGCTATCATACAAAATTCTCGAGAGAATTTGATCCAATTGAGGCTGTTTCGCCAAGCAAAAGCACAAGTGTTCCAA
>CAJLYG010000173.1 GCA_905210845.1 uncultured Prevotella sp. | reverse complement strand
TGCTCGACCGGTTCGACTCCTCCCTCTTGGCGATCCCGGCTGCAGTGATCTACATCTACTCCTTGCAACTATTCCTCTCCTGAGCCTTGCGGTTCAATAGATCAATCATGATGGCGGCAGCATTGTCCGGCGCGACCGCATCTCCCAATTTTTGGATGACCGTGTCATAAGCTGCCATCATGCGTGTGCGCCCTTCCTGACCAGGAAGGATGCGGCCCAATTCCCGTTGGATATTCTCTACCGTGAACCGGTCGGCAAGGAGCTCCGGCACGATCTCCTCGTCAGCGATGAGGTTGACCAAGGATATATACTTGCACTGGATGACATGGTTGAAGGCAAACCGGATAAGATGCGGGACAGGTGTCTCATAGCAAACCACTTGCGGGACACCAAACAGGGCCGTCTCCAAGGTTGCCGTGCCACTGGTGACCAAGGCTGCCGTGGCGTGGGAAAGCAAGGGATAGGTCTGGTTTCTGACCACCTTGACCGGAAAGTCTTGCAGGAACTTCCGGTAGTAGCCATCCTCTATAGAGGGAGCACCCGCTATGACCATCTGATAATCCTTCAGGTTCCGGGTTGCCTTGAGCATGGCAGGCAGGTTATCCTTGATCTCCTGCTCTCTGCTCCCCGCCAACAAGGCAATGATGGGCCGGTCATCGAGATCACAAGCACGGCAGAACGCCTCCACAGTCTCATGATAGCCGGAAAGGAACTGGCGCACCTCATCAGCCGTAGGGTTCCCCACGTAATGAATGGGGTAATGATGCTTTTTCTCATAGAACGGTACCTCGAAGGGCAGGATGGAGAACATCTCGTCCACATCCCGCTTGATATTCTTGATCCTCCATTCCTTCCATGCCCAAATCTTAGGTGAGATATAGTAATAGACAGGGATTTGCGTCCTGCCATGCACGAAATGGGCAATGTCAAGGTTGAACCCAGGATAGTCGACCAGGATGACCACATCCGGGTTCCACGATAGAATATCCTGCTTGCACAAAGTCATGTTCCGGAATATCGTACGCAAATGGAGGAGAACAGGCACGAATCCCATGTACGCCATCTCCTTGTAATGCTTGACACAGGTTCCTCCCACCGCTCGCATGAGGTCGCCGCCGAAGAAGCGGAAATCAGCCTCCGGATCCTTTTTCTTCAACGACAGCATCAGGTGCGAGGCATGCAAGTCACCGCTGGCCTCGCCCACGATCAAGTAATATCTCATAGATTCCAGTTTTTGAGGTCATCCATCACCTGATAAGCCGTTACATCCATCAAGGTAGGCGTCACAGCAACATACCGATGTTCCAAAGCCCACTGATCCGTATCCTCGGCATCCGGCTCGTCATTCCGATAATGCCCAACCATCCAAAAGTAGTCATATCCCCGAGGATGGCGCTCCTTGACGACCTCGTTCACCCATGACCCAAAGGTCATACGGCAAATCCTCACCCCTTGGAAATGGTCGCCCGCAGGGAAGTTCACATTCAGGCAGACTCCCTTGGGAAGTCCCTCGTCCAAGACCCTGCCCACAATATTGCGAATATAGGGCCTAAGCGGTTCCAGATTCGCATCTTCGCTATAGTCGCAACTGGAGAATGCGACGGAAGGAATATATTTCATGCAACCCTCCATTGCCACGCCCATGGTTCCGGAATAATGATTGTTCACCGAAGAATTATCCCCATGGTTGATGCCCCCTAAGATCAGGTCAGGCCGACGCTCCCTGCAAAACTGGTCCAAAGCCAATTTCACGCAGTCGACCGGTGTGCCATTGCACGACCATACGACAGTATCCCCCATGTTATGTCTCAATTTCAGGCGAAGCGGGGCCGTAGCAGAAAATGCGCAAGAATAGCCAGAGCGCGCTGCCTCCGGTGCGCAAACCAGCACATCCGCCATGTCCTTAACGATATTCACAAGCATTTTGATTCCCGGAGCATGATAGCCATCATCATTGGAAATCAAGATCAAAGGTCTTTTCCGAATCATAATTAGTACTATTTTTCTTTGCAAAAGTACGAAAAAACCTTTAATTATCTGATTTCTCGCATAAAATATGTAACTTTGCAATCTAATTTTATTAGATGGGACAGTGTCCTATCCATTCAAAGAACGAATGATATGGGAAAAATTATCGCATTAGCTAATCAAAAGGGTGGCGTAGGCAAGACGACGACAACCATCAACCTTGCCGCTTCGCTTGCCACGTTAGAGAAGAGCGTATTAGTCGTCGACGCCGATCCGCAGGCAAATGCATCCAGTGGATTAGGCGTTGATGTCAAGGAAGTGGATTGTTCCCTGTATGAGTGCATCATCGACCATGCCGATGTCCGCGATGCCATTTACACCACGGACATTGATGGTTTAGACATTATACCCAGCCACATCGACCTGGTAGGTGCCGAGATTGAGATGCTGAATCTCGACAACAGGGAAAGGGTGATCAGCAAGCTGTTGGAGCCCATCCGGGATGAATACGATTATATTCTGATCGACTGCTCGCCCTCCTTAGGGCTCATCACGGTCAACTCGCTGACTGCCGCTGATTCCGTGATTATCCCCGTGCAATGTGAGTACTTTGCATTGGAAGGGATCAGCAAGTTGTTGAACACGATCAAGATCATCAAGAGCAAGCTCAATCCGAAACTGGAGATCGAGGGATTCCTGCTGACCATGTATGACAGTCGTCTGCGCTTGGCAAACCAGATTTACGATGAGGTAAAGCGTCACTTCCAGGAACTGGTCTTCAAGACCGTCATCCAGCGGAATGTCAAGTTAAGTGAAAGCCCGAGTCACGGACTGCCAGTCATCCTCTATGATGCTGACTCAACCGGCTCGAAGAACCACTTGGCGTTGGCAAAAGAAATCATAAACAAGAACAGTTAAAATGGCAGTACACAAGAAATTCAATAGCTTAGGAAGGGGATTAGACGCCTTGTTGGAGACGGATGGCATCCGCACGCAAGGAAGCTCCACGATCAATGAAATCCCTGTCGACCAAATACAGGCGAACCCGAACCAACCCCGTCGGGAATTCGACGATGATTCGTTGCAAGAATTAGCGAACAGTATCCGCGAGATAGGGATCATCCAGCCCATCACCTTGCGACAGGTCGCAGAGAACAAGTTCCAGATCATCGCCGGTGAGCGAAGATGGAGGGCATCCCAGATGGCTGGGCTGAAGGCCATCCCTGCCTATATCAGGACCATCAAGGACGAGAACGTCATGGAGATGGCCCTGGTGGAGAACATCCAGCGCGAGGACTTGAACGCCATCGAGATCGCCCTTGCCTATGAGCACCTCTTGGAAAACGAGGGGATGACACAGGAAAAGGTCTCTGAACGCGTAGGGAAGAGCCGCACTGCCATTGCCAACTACCTCCGCTTATTGAAATTGCCGGCACAAGTGCAGATGGCATTGCAAAAGAAGGAGATCGACATGGGGCACGCCCGCGCCTTGTTGGCATTGGACAGTCCTTCCTTGCAAATCAAGCTGTTCAAAGAGATCCAAAAGAACGGGTACTCCGTGCGCAAGGTTGAGGAGATGGTGCAACACCTCAAGAACGGAGAGGACATAGAAAGCGGCAAAAAGAAGATCATTGCCAAGAACCAATTGCCAGAAGAGTTCAATATGCTCAAGCAACGCCTGTCTTCATTTCTGAACACGAAGGTGCAGATGACTTGCTCTCCCAAGGGGAAAGGGAAAATCAGCATTCCTTTTGCCAATGAAGAGGAACTGGAACGCATCATGAACGTCTTTGACAAATTGAAAGAGCAATAAAGCGTGAGCATAGCAAGTCATAACATATTGCGCTTTTGCCTGACGATCAGCTTGCTGATGGCATCGCAGTCTATTCTTTTTGCCCAGAAGAAAAACGGGGAGAAAGTGATCTTGGCGAACGATACCGCAAAGGCAGGAGAGGATACCATCAAGGCAAGTGCAATCCTGTCATCCAAGGACAGCTTGAAATGGGTCAACGCTACCGATACGGTCGGGAAGAAGCACCGACGCGACTGGGCTACGTGGAAGCCCAGTGCGAAACGGGCCTTGGGGCTGGCCATCGTCCTGCCGGGCGCGGGCCAGATCTACAATCGGAAATACTGGAAACTGCCTATTATCTATGGGGGCTTCGTCGGATGTGCCTATGCGATGCGATGGAACAACATGATGTACCATGATTATGCACAGGCATATTTGGATATCATGGATTCCGACCCTCAGACACAGAGCTACAACCAGTTCCTGCACTTGGGGAGTGTCATCACCCCTGAGAACGAAGAAAGGTACAAGACGATTTTCAAGAGCAGGAAGGACAGGTACCGCAGATGGCGCGACCTGAGCTTCTTCTGTATGGTGGGAGTATATGCCCTGTCCGTCATCGATGCCTATGTGGATGCATCCCTATCCGAGTTTGACATTTCCCAGAACCTGAGCTTGCGAGTCGAGCCAACGGTCATTCACAATGATACTTATCGGAATCCCCTCCTGTCGAGTTCGGTGGGGCTCCAATGCAGTTTGAACTTTTAAATCTCTATAGGAAGGAAAAAGAAGAAAAAGATAATGAAGAAGATCTATTTAATAATGGTTGCCTTTCTTTTCAGCTCTTCCTGTGCCCTCCATGCACAGGTGAACAATGAAAATGAGAAGAACGAGATCAAGGTAACCAACGCTCAAGGCAAGGAAGAGATTATCGACCTCCCGGAAGGTATGACCACGGAGTTGGACAGCTTGTTGCAACTCTATAACACGAAGACCTACCTACACCCGGACACGAGCTGTAACCTTCCGGATGTCAACCCGGTGTATGATAAAGAGGTATATAAAGAACGCCTCAGCCGCATCCCCAGTATCATCGAGATGCCTTATAATGATGTCGTACAGAAATTCATCGACCGCTACAGCGGTCAACTGCGCCGGTCTGTCAGCTACATGCTGGGAGCCAGCAATTTCTATATGCCCATTTTCGAACAAGCCTTGGAGACCTACGGATTGCCCTTGGAACTCAAGTACTTACCTGTCATCGAGTCGGCCTTGAACCCCAAAGCAGTCTCAAGAGTGGGAGCCACAGGACTATGGCAGTTCATGATCGGGACCGGCAAGCGGTATGGGTTAATGGTCAACTCTCTCGTTGACGAGCGCCGTGATCCCGTGAAAGCCTCTTACGCCGCAGCACATTACCTCAGTGACCTATATAAGATCTTTGGCGACTGGAACTTAGTGATCGCAGCCTATAATTGCGGGCCAGACAAGATCAACAAGGCCATACACCGCTCAAAAGGGGAGACAGACTATTGGCAGATCTATCCCTATCTCCCTCAGGAGACCCGTGGGTATGTCCCTGCTTTCATCGCTGCCAATTATATCATGACCTACTATTGCGACCATAATATCTGCCCCATGCTGACCAACCTGCCGGCAAAGAGCGACACCGTTGTCGTCAACCGGGACGTGCATTTGGAGCAAATCGCCCATGTTCTGAACATCGACATGGATGAACTGAAGACATTGAACCCACAGTATCGCCATGACATTGTCAATGGGAATACCCAGCCCTCAGCCATCCGGCTCCCCGCCAGCCTTGTCAACAGTTTCATCGACCATGAGGACTCCATCTATGCGTATGATTCCTCGGAGCTGTTGAGCAAGCGTACAGAGGTGGACGTGAATGACGAGGCGGCGTCCGTATCCCGGTCATCCAGGAATAGTTACAGCAAGAAGAGCAACTCTTCCCGATCCAGCAAGCGCAGTCGCCGAAGCAGGAAGGGAAGAAGCAGTCGCAAGAGCCGCTCAAAGAGCGTCACCGTGCGCGAGGGAGACACGCTGTCGGAGATAGCAGAGCGCCACCATACCTCCGTCAAGAAATTACGGAAGTTGAATGGCATCAGTGGGTCAAGCATACGCGCAGGCAAGAAAATCAAAGTGAAGTAATCCATCAATAGGAGAATGACTATGGACGAAGTGGATCAGAAAGAAAAGGAAAGGGAAGCCAAAGAAGCCAAAATGGTAGATGATGCGTTCCAGCATCTCTTAGACACTTACCTGGCATCCCGGCACCGCAAAAAGGTAGATATCATTACCAAGGCCTTCAATTTCGCACGACAGGCTCACAAAGGTGTCCGCAGACTGTCCGGTGAGCCCTACATCATGCACCCCATCGCTGTTGCCCAAATTGCCAGCGAGGAGATGGGACTGGGCTCTACAAGTATCTGTGCAGCCCTCCTGCACGACGTTGTGGAAGATACAGACTATACCATCGAGGACATTCAGAACATCTTCGGGAATAAGATTGCACAAATCGTGGATGGGCTGACCAAGATCAGCGGAGGCATCTTCGGAGACAAAGCATCTGCACAAGCAGAGAACTTCAAGAAGCTATTGTTGACCATGAGCGACGACATCCGCGTCATCCTCATCAAGATCTGTGACCGTTTGCATAACATGCGCACGCTCGCCAGTCAGCCTGCCAACAAGCAATACAAGATAGCAGGGGAAACCCTTTATATCTATGCGCCACTTGCCAACCGGCTTGGGCTCAACAAGATCAAGACGGAATTAGAGAACCTCAGCTTTAAATTCGAGCATCCGGAGGAATACGAACGTATCACCCAGAAGCTGTCCATGACCAAGGAACGACACGCTTCTTAAAGAATATCTGTGGCATGTGG
>CAJLYG010000172.1 GCA_905210845.1 uncultured Prevotella sp. | reverse complement strand
ACATCGACGGCTCTACACTCAAACTGGTTACTGACGTGGTGCCCGGACACAAGATAGCTCTCCATGACATCAAGACGGGAGAGATGATCGTAAAATACGGTTTTCCTATCGGACACGCTATCCACGACATAGCAAAAGGTGCTCTGCTCGATGACCACGACATCAAGACCAATTTGAGCGGAGAGTTGAACTACGACAACATCCACATTCAGCCACAATCAACATCGCCCATACTGAGCACAAGAACACAGACAAGAGGGTTGGCACCGAGAACGGATTCAGGGTCGGATGGAAATAGAAATGCCGCCACACCTCTGGGGCAAAGATTTGTATACTCGCATAAAAGGTTGCTGCGGAGGCAACTATTAATGCTAAAAGGGTCGGATAGAAGGAGTCTATATCACGGAAATGCACAATATGGGCATTCCCTCGTAATAATTTCCTGATCACATACAGGGCTCCAATCAAACAGATAACAATCAGGAAGATGATGACATGACGGTCGGAGAACGTAGAGATAAACTGGGAGATCGGATCATCAGGAACCACATGGGGAAGCAAGGAAGACTCGTGCACCCACCCAAAAGACGATTGCTCTGTTGCCAATTCTACCCAGACAGAATCCACGGAATCATTAGGGATCATGCGAATGTCAGCTACCACCAGACGAGAATGTTCCTTGACATAGAAGGAATCGACCTGCATTCCCATGACAACCTCTTCAGGTTGCTGCCGGATCAATGCCATGGAATCGCTCTTGACTATAAAATTATAGTTATTGGTGTAATGATGAGAAGAGTAAAACGACAAGGAGTCAATTTGTTTCGCGCTCAACTGGGTGATCACCTCCTGATGACCAGTCTGATGATTATAGCAAGAAGCCAAGCATGCCACCAATAACAGGAGAAGTCCTAAACTATGGAAGAAGGAACGACTATTCTGCATAGATATTCATCTGACATTCTGAACATTGGAACTGCAAACGGAACTGGCGTCCATCAGGGAGCCGCAAGTAGAGGGGTTCATGCCATACAGGGGGTCGCCCACCACGCTTGACGCAATATCCCAGGGTATAACGAATGCAATAACGGCATTGCATGATCAAGGGATGAGGACCACACCCTCCCCTTTCGAAAGCATCTGTGATGGTTTTCAATCCTTGTTTTGCATAGAATGACTTCGACAAATGATTGGAGATATTATAAAGATAAGGATATTGTTTATATTCTATTCCCTGCATAGGGACAGGCAGCAATGGCGAAGGTTGTCTAACCTCTCGTTTCGGCTGAAAGCATTTGACATTCTCCACTAATCTCCGACGAAGGTCCGAAAGGAAACTATTTGGAATGAAATACTGGTCAGCTCCTTCCAATATTTCAACATGCTCACAGAGGAATGGGGTATTCCCTAATTTGGTCAATTGCCTTACAATATTGTCTTGCTGTGGCTTTTGTGCCATTTGATGGGAGAAATTCCCATCTGCACTGGCTAAAAGATGTCCATCTTCCAACCTCATCTCCGCCCTGAACCCTGCAGGTCTTGCGGAAAAGGAGATATCTACATGTATTTTCCTAACTGCTGTTTCCCTGGAAAGCAATTTTTCAAATGCTACATCTTGGTTCCTATACAGTCCCATCCCTACCCGGAGATGCGCTGGCATCTTGAAAGGATAAAGACGATTGCCTTCTGTCCTATTGACACGAAAGCCTTCCAGCTCATGCTTTTCATTGACAAAGCACAATCCGTCACCATTAGAAAAGGCGGCCGTACCGGCAACCGTCAAGGAATTGTTTTTTAATTCCTTCACCCTTCCTACATACTCACCCATCGCTTTCGGCGTATCGAAAGAAACTATATCGGGCTGACGACCCTGTAAGAAGTAAGTAGTAAAGCCTCGGTTAAAAGTCTTTTTCAGATCCGGTTCAAAAGCATAATCGACCCGTCCTGAGGAAGCCCTACGGTAATGGTCGGGATGACGGCTAATCACCTCATTCAACCTACAGCTGTAGGCAGAAACAACATTCTTTACATAATCCACATCCTTTAGCCTACCTTCTATCTTAAAGGAGGAAGCACCAGCCTCAGCAATTTCTTCAAGATGATCAACCTGACATAAGTCTTTCAAGGATAGGAGGTGTCTTTGGTGCAAGATCTCTGTTCCTTCACTGTCTACCAAGTCAAACTTCAACCTGCAGAACTGGGCACATTCCCCCCTATTCGCACTTCGATGGAAACAATACTGAGAGGCATAACAGACACCAGAATAACTGACACACAAGGCTCCATGGACAAATACCTCCAAATCGATATCAGGAACGGCATGGTGAATAGAGCTAATCTCATCCAAGGACAACTCTCGTGCCAACACAGCCCTTTCAAATCCAAGGGACTTGAGCCATGCTACCTTTTCCGGAGTACGGTTGTCTGTTTGGGTAGAGGCATGGAGAGGTATGGAGGTCTTTCCTACCAAAGACATGTCTTGAACCAACAAGGCATCCACGCCAGCCTCTTCCAGGTCATTAACCATACGCTGGGTGGCAGTCAGTTCCTCATCATAGATAATCGTATTGACAGTCACATAGACTTTAACCCGAAAGAGATGGGCATATTGGCAAAGCTGCCTGATATCGTCCAGGGAATTGCCCGCTGCCGCCCTTGCACCGAAACGTTGAGCACCGATATAGACAGCGTCTGCTCCATGGTCAATGGCAGCGATGCCACATTCAAGATTCTTGGCAGGAGCCAACAGTTCCAATTCTCGCATCTATAATCTATTTGATATCTTCAATATTATAAGGAGTCTCCTGATAGACATAATAATTGATCCAATTGCTGAACAGGAGATTCGCATGGGCACGCCAAGTGACCAACGGAAGATTATTTGGATTATCATCTCTGTAATAATGCACAGGCATTTCCACATCATCCCGTTTTCCCCTATCCCGTTTATACTCCTTGTCAAGAGTATCAGGGGCATACTCCAAATGCCCTGTGATAAAGAACTCCCTTCCATCACGTGCCATGACGATGCTGACCCCGCTTTCTGGAGACTCTGCAATCAACGTCAGATCCTTGTGAGCGAGGATATCCTCCTTGTGCAGTTCCGTGTGCCTGCTATGAGGCATATAAAATACATCATCGAAGCCCCGGAAGATCGGCAACTTAGGATTCAGCGTATACTGCCGGAAGATGCCAAACATTTTCTTGGGAAGAGGATATTTGGGAATACCATAGTGATAATAGAGCCCAGCCTGAGCTGCCCAACAGATATAAAGGGTACTCGTAACATGGTCCCTTGCCCAAGAAAAGATATGGGTGATCTCTTCCCAGTAGTTCACCTCTTCAAACTCCATTTGTTCAACGGGAGCACCCGTGATGATCATCCCATCGAATTTCTGCTTGGCAAGGATGTCGAAATCCTTATAGAACATCATCATATGCTCTATTGGCGTATTCTTCGGAGTATGGCTCTTCAACTTCATGAAGTAAATCTCCAGCTGCAAGGGTGTATTAGACAGCAAACGGATCAAGTCGGTCTCAGTTGTTATCTTCAAAGGCATTAAGTTGAGAATCACGATCTTCAGAGGACGTATATCCTGTGTAGTAGCACGGGAGTTATCCATCACGAAGATATTTTCCTTCTTGAGAAGTTCAATGGCAGGAAGTTTATCTGGTAATCTTAACGGCATTTCTATAATCCTTTCTCTTTCGAAATGCAAAAATACAAAAAAAACGTGGACCAAAGAATATTTAGTCCACGTTTTAAATCTAATTATCTTATTCTTACCAGAGTTGCAAGCGGTTCTCTTTCGGGAGATAAAGCTTGTCACCAGGTTTTACCTGGAATGCCTCATACCATGCGTCGATATGGGGTAATGCTCCATTCACGCGCCATTCGCCTTGAGAATGAGGATCGGTCTTCACACGGTTACGAATTTCCTGCTCTGTGATATTCTGTCCCCACACGCCTGCATAAGCTAAGAAAAAGCGTTGGTCGGCAGTATATCCATCCTTTACGGGCAGCGGCTTCTTGGCGGTTGCATTCTTATAGGCCTGGAAGGCAACCTGAAGACCTCCATGATCAGCAAGGTTCTCACCTAAGGTCAGCTTTCCATTACCATGTAAGCCCGGCAATACCTCAATATGATCGAAGAAATCAGCATATAGTTTCGCACGTTCCTCGAAGTTCTTGGCGTCATTCGCTGTCCACCAATTCTTCATGTTCCCATCTGCATCATACTGTCTTCCCTGGTCATCAAATCCGTGAGTCATCTCATGTCCAATTACGACACCGATAGCACCATAATTGAAAGCAGCATCTGCTTTCGGGTCGAAAAACGGATATTGAAGGATACCCGCAGGGAAACAGATCTCATTGGTAGTCGGGTTATAATAGGCATTTACGGTCTGAGGGGTCATGAACCATTCATCCCGATCCACAGGCTTACCAGCCCTCTCAGCTATATGCTTGTCATGCATGAAAAGACGCACTGCCATAGTGTTCTCAAAAAAGCTTTTATGAGGATCTATCGTAAGCTTGGAATAATCGGTCCACTTATTCGGATATCCGATCTTCACATAGAACTTATCCAATTTCTTATGCGCATTTGCCTTGGTAGAATCACTCATCCATGTCTGAGCATCAATACGCTGTCCTAAAGAAATCTGGAGATTCTTGACCAACTGCTCCATCATTTTCTTGGATGAAGCCGGGAAGTAACGCTCGCAATACATCTTGCCAAGAGCCTCGCCCATGGCTCCTTCCACCTGAGTTGTTGCACGCTTCCAAAGAGGGAAGTCCTGCTTGCGGCCATGCATGGTCTTGCCAAAGAAATCGAAATTTGCCTCACGGATCTCATCGCTCAACAATGTTGCAGAACTCTCAATGACATCCCATTCCATCAAGGCACGCAACGTCTCTGCGTCATCCAAGGCCATGATCTTGTCCAGCCCTTCCATAAACTCAGGTTGACCAACAACCATCTCCTGGATAAATGCTTTTTTCACGCCTTCTGCCTCAGCCATCTTCTCTAAAGGAATATTCGGATAGTTGCTTTCAAACTCCTGAAGGCTCATCTTATGATAATTCGCCTGTGGGTCACGGAGTTCCGTACTACTCTTTGAGATCAAGGCTAACAAGGTCTCATGCTTGAAGACCGCATCAGCTTTTGCCCTCGCCTGGGCATCTGTGAATCCATACAACTTGAACATTCTTTCTATATGTTGGCGATAAGCACGGCGGATAGCGACTGTCGCCGTGTCGTTGTTGACGTAATAGTCTTTCTGACCTAACGTCAATCCACCTTGACTCACGGACAGGATATTTTGGGATGCATTTTTGTCATCTGCCCCAAAATAGCTGCCGAAACATACGCCAAAACCAAATGAGGCATATTTCAATTGCAACTGCTCCAAGTCTTCTTTTGTCTTGGCAGCCTCCATTTCATCCAAGAGAGGCTTTACAGGAGCAACACCTTCCTTATCCCGGCGTGCAGTATCCAAAGCCAACTTATAATAATCGCTCAACTTCTGCTCTGTCGTCCCTGCCTTGTATTTTTTCTTCTGGAGTTCTCCAAGGAGGGTATTGATACGTTTATTGTTATCTTCACCCAACTTGTCAAAACTGCCATAACGGGAGTATGCAGCAGGAAGGGGATGGCTCTTACGCCATCCACCGGTAGCGAACTGATAGAAGTCATCTGCCGGTTTGACGGTCTTGTCCAGATTCGACAAGACCAATCCCGATTTGTTCTGAGCCATGCCCATCAACGGGGCACTGGCAATCATCATGATTGGAAGAATTCTTTTCATGTTCATGTCTATCGATATTTTAAGTGAAACTTCATAATTGTATCCAGCCTTTACGCCTGGAGTTTTTCTAAAGCCTCAGAGAGCTCCATCCATTTTTCGTTCTCTTCATCTAAAGCCTGCTTGGTGGAGGTATACTCTGTCACCAGTTCCATATTGGAAGCATTTTGGGGATCACATAGCAGTTGGTCTAATTCTTTCAGCCGTTTTTCCATAGACTCTATTTTGGATTCGGAGTCCTTCACCGACTTTTCTGCCTTCCGGATTCTCTTCTGTTGCTCTTTATGCTCTGCATAACTTTGCTTTGCACTGCTATACGCTTCCTCTGGCTTTTCCCTCTCCTCTTTGGTAACCGAGACAGCATGATTGTCTAAGGCTGTTTGGATACTATCAGCATGATGTGCCCGAAGATAATCATAAATGCCACCCAAGTGTTCCCTGACACGTCCCTCTCCAAACTCATATACTTTGCTCACTAGTCCGTCCAGGAACTCACGATCGTGACTGACAATGATCGCCGTTCCGTCAAAGGCTTTGATCGCCTCTTTAAGGACATCCTTTGAAGGCATGTCCAAATGGTTGGTAGGCTCATCTAAAATCAACAGGTTTACGGGCTCCAATAAGAGCTTGATCATAGCCAATCGACTGCGTTCGCCGCCACTGAGGACCTTAACTTTTTTTTCAGAGATCTCCCCTCCAAACATAAAGGCTCCGAGGATGTCATTAATCTTGAGTCGGATCTCCCCTGTAGCCACTCGGTCTATGGTATCATAGATAGACAGATTCTCATCCAAGAGTTGAGCTTGGTTTTGGGCAAAATAGCCGATCTGGACGTTATGACCAATTTTCAGAGTCCCCGAGAAAGGAATCTCGCCCATAATACATTTGACGAGCGTAGACTTTCCTTCACCATTTTTCTTCGCCTTGGGC
>CAJLYG010000171.1 GCA_905210845.1 uncultured Prevotella sp. | reverse complement strand
GCGAGGATAGCATAACATAGCCGCACTGTCCAAGTCCTGGAGGATGAAGCGTGCCACCTCATTGCGCGGCGAGCGCTTGCTGTTCTCCACGATCACATCGTTATTGTCCTGCAATACCTCACGGATGATGGGCAGGTCGCCATACATCGCCATCATGCAATAATAGCAAAGGGCGCGGAAGAAATAACCTTCTCCTAAATAATTGTTCACGTCTTCCGTAGCGGTCAAGTTGCCTTTAGCAAGGTCTTCCTTAACTGTATTGATGAAATAATTGAAGACTCGCACACCGCCATAGTAGCCTTGCAGGACCTTTCCGGCTCCAACTTCCCAGTGGTCATTGGCAAACAACTGGGTATTGCCGCCGCCCCAGCAGTAGATATCTGTGTCCCAGTCCGACTTGGCCTTACCTTCGTTCCACTGTCCCCATTGATGGGTCATGGAGCCAGAGTACGGCATCACCAAGTAAGAGTCATAATAGTTGTTGAGGTATGCCGCCAACTGGTCGGCATTTTTATAATAAGCCTCAGGGGTAATCTGGCTGATCGGTTTCAGGTCGAGCAGGTCATTGCACGAAGTAAGGCACAGCGCAGCAACGGTTGTCATAGCCCCCAAGAACAGATTCTTTATCATTTTCATAGTTTCTTGTGAATATTTGATGATTGTTCTGAATTAAAATGTAACATTGAGTCCGAACGCCCATGTGCGCTGGAGAGGATAGAGCTTACCATTTCCCCATGCTCCTTCCAAAGCTTCTGGGTCGAAGATCTTGGAAAGGCTCGTCAGGGTGAAGGCATTGTCACAGGAGAAGTACACGCGCACGCGGCTCATGCCAGCTTTTGTGGTCAGCTGCTGTGGCAGGGTATAACCCAACTGGATGTTCTTGCAGCGCATATAAGCAGCGTTCTGCAGGTATTTGGTCTGTGTCTGCTGGTTTTTCTGAATACCACCGGTGAGGTATGGACGTGGATAGTAGGCATCCTTGTTATCCTCGCTCCAGTAGTCGAGATGCTCTTTGAAGCAACAGCTCTGCCACATTTGTCCATTAGAACCCCAGAAATAAGCCTCTCCTTGTCCCGGCCACCAGTCGCGCTTCATCACGCCTTGGAAGAAGATAGAGAAATCGATGCCTTTCCATTCTGCGTTCAGGTTCAAGCCGAAGCGGTAACGTGGCGTGCTGTTGCCGATCCGCTTCAGGTCGCCATGGTCTTTCAACGTGCTTGCGCCAGCGTTGACAATGCCATCGCCGTTCAAGTCGGTATACATGATGTCACCAGCCTGCCAGTTGCTACCCCAGTTTGGCTTGTTTTTCTCGAGCCAAGAACTCATTTCCTCGTTGCTCTGGGCAATGCCATGGGTGGTATAACCCCAGATCTCATTGAGCTTCTTGCCATTATAGTAACCATTGATGCTCTGGTTGTCGAAGTCGCCTTCATATGGATAAGAGAGGATCTTGGACGTCGCGTCGGAGACATTGAACTTCACGCCGTACTTGAAATCTGCAATCTGGTCGCGCCACTGGAGCTCAAACTCCCAACCGGTAGAACGCATGTCACAGTTGTTGGTACGAGGAGCATCGGTTCCGAGGACAGAGCCGAGCACCGGAGCCGGACCGATCATGTTCTTTTGCTAACTTGAAAGCCCGGCCAGGAGAAAGACCTGGCCAGTCGAAAGAACCAGTCAGGCGATAGTTGAACAAGGCAAAGTCAACGCCCACATCCCAGGTTTCTACCGTCTCCCAGGTCATCGTACTGTTCACGATACCTGGCAAAGCTGCCGTGTTCTGACGGACTCCGTTGATGAGCCAAGTGCTGCTCTGGGCACCAACGCTCTGCTGCTGATAGAAAGGATACCAATCCCAGAAAGAAGAATACCATGAACTGGTATTACCCAACTGACCCCAAGAAGCACGTAACTTCAGGGTTTGAAGGACAGATGTCAACGGTTTGAAGAAATTCTCGCGAGCGATGTTCCAACCACCGGAAACTGAGGGGAACCAAGACCAACGGTTGTCGTTGGTGAAACGAGAGGAACCGTCGTAACGGAGGTTGAACTCCATCATGTACTTGCTGTCATAGTCATAGTTCAGACGCATGAAATAGCCGGCTGTGGCACGATGCCAGTAGTTGTCACTAACCTTCGGATTCTTCTGGGTCAGGCTTAAATAAGGGAACTCGTTGGTGATCAAGTCAGTACCCGATGCGTTCACATTGTCTGTCCCATATTTCTCGAAGTTGACACCCAGCATACCTTTGAGGTTGTGCAAGCCGATCGAACGGGCATAGTCAGTATAGGCATTCACGGAGAAATAGTCCGACTCATTGCGATAATCATTGACACTTGCTACTGTGCCATAGCCACTGTCGCGCAACCATCTCGTGTTGTCTGCATAATAGGAATAAACTGGGAAATTGTCAGTCTTTTCCTTATAGAAGGAGTTACGCATGGCTCCTTCCAAATGGATGTTCCATCCCTTGAGCGGAGTAAAGATGAAGTTCAACTGCTGAGTGAACTGATTGGTGCGGGTTTCTGTGGTGCCACCGTCCTCAAGCTCTGCGATCTCCATGCCATCGATCCAATGTCCATTCGGATCTACGGTCGGACAGGTCGGCCAACGGCGGGCTATATTATGGAAGAAAAGCCCTGACAGGTACTGCGGTTTCTCATAATCCGCACGCATGAACTTCGTGGAGTATTCCACCTTAGCCCAAGATGCAAGCTGCGCACTGATCTTTCCGTTCATGGTATAACGGTCGAGCTCATCATGTCCGTGCCGGATAAGACCGTTGTTCATCAGGTAACCAGCACTGAGCATCCACTGTACCTTCTCCGTTCCGCCAGACATTGAGAGATTGTGCTGAGTGGAAGGAACATTCTTCTTATAGAACTCATTGAACCAATTGGTATTGGCAAAGGACCCGCCATAGATGCTCCAACGATTATTGGTGGCAGGAACCACGCCGTAATATTCCGGCTTTTTGGGGTCTGTATACGCCCCATTCATATAATTCTTGATCCGTTCCAGAGCCTCCTCGCTAAACTGGTCGGAGCTACCTGAGTTACGGCTGGCTGCATTCCAGTAGTTGGCGAAATCCCAAGAGTTGACCATGTCAGGGAGCTGCGTTGCAGTTGAGAAGCGCACATCCCCCGAATAGTTGATGCGGACCTTGCCACTTTTTCCACTCTTGGTCGTGACAAGCACAACGCCGAACGCAGCACGCGTACCATAAATAGAAGCAGAGGCTGCGTCCTTCAAAACAGATACGCTCTCAATGTCGTTCGGGTTCAAGCTGTTCAGGTCGCCCTCAATACCATCAATGAGCACAAGGGGCGCATCCGTAGATCCATTACCGATGGATCCTGTACCACGAATGGTCATCGCCATGGTGTTGTTAAGCATACCGCCACTGGTATTGGTGGTGAAGTTCAGACCAGGAACCGCACCCTGCAAAGCCTGTGCGACATTGGTGACAGGGCGGTCCTCAAGCACTTCTGAGCCGACCATGGAGACAGCCCCCGTGACATTCACTTTCTTCTGTGTACCGTAACCGACCACTACGACCTCATTCAAGTCGGTCTCAGCAGAGTGCATCGTTACGTTAATCACTTTCCGCCCAGCCACTTTAATCACTTGCTCCTTAAAGCCAAGATAGCTGAAGCGGAGAGTACCTTGGGAAGAGACTTGTACTGAATAGTTACCATTAGCATCTGACACTGTCCCTCCCTTAGTGCCTAACACCGTGACGGTCGCCCCAATAACGGGCTCGCCAGAAGAGTCAGTGACTGTACCAGTTACCTTGATGTCCTGAGCGTAAGCCATTACGACAAGGAACATCATCAACATCATCATGCCTAAACGCTTTGTTACATGATTGATTCGGAATCGTTTTTTATCCATTAACTTTGGGTTTAATTATTAGGTTGATTATAATAAGTTTCCTTAAATTTGCTTGCAAATATACAAAGAATTATTAAATCGAACAAGAAGGTGAATCAAAAAAAAAAAAAATGAAGCTTAATAAATAATTTATTAAAATGAAGTTTTCCATACAAAGAAAAGGGAAGCATGTTCATCTCCTTACTGATCTTTTATAGACAAAGCACTACATCATGACGATTGAAAAGACTATTTCAAAGGTACAACATCCTCACAACTTTCATTCAATAGCACAGAAAAAAGCATAAAAAGAAGGGCTATTCATGATCATGTCCTCAAACGTGAAAAGAAATAAATGGCGATTCATTTTGGTATTTTCGTAAATTAATGTACCTTTGCACCCGACTTACAGAGCGTAGGTTAAGGGGTGCTCTTCTATTGAGGGCTGAGATCAAACCCTATCACCTGATCCGGGTAATGCCGGCGGAGGGATACAAGGCGACATAAAAAGCTAACCCCTTTTTGTGTATATTATTAAAAGTAATCGATGAAAAGATTTATTCAGATTTCCTGTATGGCAATGATGGCCATGCCATTATCTGTTTTCGCGCAGCAATCAAACGACTCCCTGCGGTTGGAGCAATTGCAAGAAGTGGTCGTGAAAGGAGTCCGCGTGCAGAAAGACGCGCCATACGCAGTGGCAAACTTCAAGAAAGCAGAATTGCAGACGTTCTCAAAGACGGGCAGGGAACTGCCATTCCTATTCGCACAGACACCAGGTATATTAGCATGGAGCGAGAATGGCGTAGGTACAGGGACGTCCTATCTCCGCATCCGCGGTGCTGGCGACTCCCGAATCAATGTCACTCTGGACGGTGTACCCTTGAACTCCCCCGAGGACGAGTGCGTGTTCTGGGCGAACATGAACAGTTATGTGTCCTTATTAGGCAGCGTGCAGATCCAACGTGGCGTGGGTGCTTCTACCAATGGTGACGGTGCTTTCGGAGGTACAGTTGCCCTCGGCTCCAAGGCCCCCTCTGAGGTACCAGCCTTCGAGCTCACCGGTTCCTACGGTTCCTTCAACACCTTTAACGTAGGCGGTTCTTTCTCTACTGGCTTGTTGTGGAACCACCTGATCTTTGACGGTGCTTACCACGAGACCAATACCGATGGCTATGTCCATGGAACCTCAGGACGCTCAGGCAGTTATTATGGAGGTCTGACCTGGTTGGGGAATCATTTTGTACTGCGCTACAAGAACTTCGGCAACTTCGAGAAGACGGGGCAGGCATGGAATGGCGTCACGGCAGGCAACGACGACCTGAGCTTGATGAATGGAACCTATGGAGTATTCACCGGCATCAAGACTTATAAAGATATGTATAAGCACGGATTGGGCAAGTTTAATTCCCTCTATGAGGCTCTTGACGTAGATGGCTACGGATTCACACAGGACGAGAACGGGAATTATCTCACCCATCGCTATCGCATGAACGATGGCAGCTACTGGGACAAGACGACAGATAACTTCTACCAAAACCACAACATTCTTTCTGCTGCATGGGATATCAATCCCCACTGGACTACCAACGCTTCCCTGCACTATACCTATGGATATGGTTATTACAAGGAGTTCCGCCCGAACAATAAGCTGAAGAAATTCGGGCTGTCCAACTTCACGCAGTCGGATGGAACGGTCGTTAAGAGAACCGACTTCGTGCGCCGTAAGGGACTGACCCAGAATGCCTACGGCCTGGTGTGGAACGCGAACTACAAGGACGAGGACTGGGATATCATCGGAGGCATCTCCCTGCAGAACTTCGATGGCAGTCACTGGGGATACCTTACTTATATTGCCAATAAAGAGATGGCTGCCCGATACCTCACCAACGGAAAGTATAAATACTACGATTCTGATGCTGACAAGGATGATTACAGCGGATTCGTCAAGGCATCTTACAAGATCAACAACCAATGGACGACCTTCCTTGACCTGCAATACCGTCACGTCAGCTACAAGACCGATGGCATCAATGACAAATTCTTGGAAAACGAAGACGGCACCTATTCCAACCAACGGTTGGACATTGACAAGAAATACGATTTCTTCAACCCCAAGGCAGGTTTCAGTTTCCATGACGGCGGCCACTTCGCCTACGCCTCTGTAGCGTTAAGCCATCGTGAGCCAGAGCGCAACAACTTTACCGACAATGGCTCCTACCCTGCCCCAAAGGCTGAGAGCCTGATGGATTATGAGCTCGGCTATCAATACACGGGCAACAACTGGCACGCTGGCATCAACCTCTACTTCATGGATTACGACAACCAATTCGTGCAAACCGGTGCTGTCAGTGATATTGGCGAGCATCTGACTACCAATATCAAAGACTCCTATCGCATGGGCGCTGAGGTCACCGCGGGATGGGATCCCCTGTCCTGGTTGACCTTCGAGGGCAATGCTGCCCTGAGCAAGAATAAGATCAAGGACTTCGACGAAGTAGTGGAAGACTGGGATGCAAAGAGCGGATATGCTAACTTCCACTACGATCATTCTACGCTTGCCTTCTCTCCGAGCACCATCTTGAATGGATTTATCAATGCCCACTACAAAGGATTCCAAGCTGTTTGGCACACCAACTTCGTCAGCAGGCAATATTTGGACAATACGGAGAACAAGGACCGCAGCCTGCCATGCTATTCCACGACAGAGATCAACCTCAGCTATACCCTCAAGAACATCGTGAAGGGAGTCAAGGAAACCATTTTCGGACTGAACTTCGGCAACATCTTCGACCGTCATTATGCAGCCAGTGGATGGGTTTATTCCGCAGTTTATGCCAGTGGCGGGTTTCGATTTAGCATAGACCTGTGTTTTTGCTAAACAGTCGCTTGTGACT
>CAJLYG010000170.1 GCA_905210845.1 uncultured Prevotella sp. | reverse complement strand
CGATAAACACTGGGGTTTGACAACCTGTCAACCTTTTCACAAAAAAAATCACTGTAGTATATAAAATTGTTGGCTTTCGCCCACCTTTTCTCTCCATGGCAGAGCTCAAGCAAACTTAGCTCTGCTTATCTGGCTTAACGCAAATGTTCAGGAAAAGAAACCTACATGGAAGACCTTTGTTCAGTGCAAAGCAGTAGCCGTACATTCCTGTACCGCCACCAAAGCCGGGATCATATCAGAGCTACAGATCCAAGCCATCCTCCATCACAATGACATACTCTCTGTGTCGAAGGAGTATTCCAAGACCGCGCTCAGCCACCTTAAGCATGGCGACCATGTACGTTGAGGATATCAAGTATGGGAGAATGGAAGATTATTGGATTTGGGTAGGCTGGTTTTCGGATGGTCTAGAGCATCATGCGCGGATTCCGTAATGTCTTTGTTTGGCTAAATAATAACCGAAAAAAGAGGTCACAACAAAATTGATGTGACCTCTTTTCTTTTTTATAGCAACATCGGAAAGCTCTCTCTTCAAGAGAGAGTCCCTGATCTACTTATTTTTTTATGATACCTTGTTCTACGAAGATCTTCGTCAAAGCCTGCACACCACGCTCAACCTGTTCTTCTGTATGCGTTGCCATCAAGGCAAAGCGCACTAACGTATCCGTTGGCGCACATGCTGGAGGAATCACCGGATTGATGAAGACGCCCGCATCATAAGCAAGCTTTGTCACAAGGAACGTCTTATCGATATCATGTACATACAGCGGTATAATTGGGCTCTCCGTGTCACCAATCTCAAATCCTTCCTCACGGAAACGTCGCAAGGCATAATTGGTAACATCCCAAAGATGCTTGATACGTTCAGGCTCTTCTTGGATGATATGAAGGGCTTCCATTGCAGCAGCCGTTGCTGCAGGAGTATTTGACGCACTAAAGATATAGGTACGGCATGTATGGCGAAGATAGTTGATCGTATCCTTGTCGGAAGCGATAAAGCCACCGATCGATGCAAGGCTCTTAGAGAAGGTTCCCATGATCAAGTCCACCTCATCCGTCAGATGGAAGTGGTCACACACGCCACGTCCTTGTTCACCAAAGACACCGAGACCATGGGCCTCATCTACCATTATAGAGCAATTATACTTATGCTTCAGTTCCACGATTTCCGGCAATTTAGCCAAATCACCTTCCATGGAGAAGACCCCATCCACAACGATCAGTTTGATGGCATCATAAGGAAGCTTCTGAAGGACTCTCTCCAAGTCCTCCATATCATTATGCTTATAATGAAGTTGCGTTGCAAAAGAGAGACGGCGCCCGTCCACGATAGAAGCATGATCACGGTCATCACAGATGATATAATCATTACGCCCTACCACAACTGCCAAGACCCCCGCGTTCACAGAGAATCCCGTAGAAAAGCACAGAGCATCATCCTTGTTCTCGAATTTGGCCAATTCCTTTTCCAACTGCACGTGGAGATCAAGGGTTCCATTCAGGAAGCGACTTCCTGCACAGCCAGAGCCATATTTGTCTAATGCCTCATGCGCTGCCTTGATGACGCGCGGGTCATTTGTTAAGCCCGTATAAGCATTAGAACCGAACATGAGAACATTATGCCCATTGATATCGGTAACTTCTGTACCTTGTTTACTTGTGATCTCACGAAAATACGGGTAAACTCCCTCAGCCATATATTTCTGTGGCTCACGATAATTCTTGTATCTTTCCTGTAACTGTCCCATTATAAATATGGTGTAGAAATCTCTTATATTTTAAATCAGGCTGCAAAGTTACAAATTTTGTCTGATAATTCAACTATTTTTCTCGGAAATTCTTCTTTTCATGAAAATTTATTATTTAAAAATACGAATATCATCTAAATTTACTACTTTTGCAAACATATAGTAATATCCTTCTATTGATTCAACATAAGGTATGGGGAAGAAGAAAGTCGTCTTTATCATGAACCCCGTCTCAGGAACGGGCAACAAAGCTGGCATTCCGGAGATGATTGATTCATATATTGACAAAGAGAAGTTTGACTATGAAGTCAGAGCAACGGAATATGCCGGACATGCATCCGTGATCGCCACGGAGGCAAAGGATGCCGGTTTTGACGTTGCAGTTGCCATCGGTGGCGACGGGACTGTGAATGAGGTGGCTCGCGCCATTGTCCATTCCCAGACCGCCCTTGGCATTATGCCCTGCGGTTCTGGCAACGGGCTTGCCAGGCATTTGATGATTCCGATGAATCTCCGGAAAGCTCTTGATATCATCAACAGATGCGAGATCCATGATCTCGATTATGGCATCATCAACGGATATCCGTTTTTCTGCACATGTGGCATGGGATTTGACGCTGAGATCAGCCAAAGATTTGCCGAGGCGGGAAAGAGAGGTCCCATCACCTATGTGGAAAACGTGCTGAAGGAAGGATTGAAGTACCAGCCTGAAACCTATGAATTGGAGGATGAGACTGGCACTCAACATTTCAAGGCGTTCTTGATCTCATGCGCCAATGCGTCACAATATGGGAACAATGCCTTCATTGCCCCACAGGCGTCAATGAGTGATGGACTGATGGATGTGGTCATCATGGAACCCTTTGATTTGATCGAGGCTCCACAGGTAAGTATCGACCTGTTCAACAAGACCCTTGACAAGAACTCGAAAATCAAGACATTCAAATGCAAGCAGTTGCATATCCACCGTTCCAAACCAGGGGTTATCCACTATGACGGAGACCCTGTGATGACCGGGGCTGACATCCAAGTGTCCTTGGAGGAGAAAGGAATCAGGATGATTGTCAATCCAGATGCGGACAAGAGCATGAGGAAACCCAATGCCATCCAAAATGCCGCAGCCGACTTGTTCAACGAAATCAATATCGTCAGGGATGACCTTGAAAAAAGAGGAAAGCACCTTCAGGCCCTTAGCAAAGTATTACAAAAAAAGCTCAATATATAGCGCGTGTTCACGTTCAAGCAATTCACTATCCACCAAGACCATTGCGCCATGAAAGTAGGAACCGACGGTGTGCTGCTCGGTGCATGGGCTTCTGGCAAGGGATCGCGCATCCTTGACATAGGGACGGGAACAGGATTGATTGCGCTCATGATGGCACAACGCTTCCCCGAAGCGCAGGTAACAGCCATTGACATAGACGCAAATGCTTGCCGACAGGCAAGAGAAAACATCCAAGCCAGTCCTTTCTTTGACAGAATCCGCGTTATAGAAACTAAAATACAGGATTTCGAGGGAGGGGGATACGACACCATTGTCAGTAATCCACCATTTTTTATGGACAGCTTGAAGAATCCTGATACAGCGCGTTTGGCAGCCAGGCATACCGATAAACTGTCTTATCGAGATCTCTTCACCTCCGTAAAAAGACTCTTGACAGAGACCGGGGAATTCTCTGCAATCATCCCTTCAGATTATCTTGAGCGGTTTATCTCAGAGTCTTGTATATCAGGATTTTTCGTATCAAGGCGATACGGGATTCGGACTGTTCCCAAGAAAGCCATCAAAAGATATCTCCTGACCTTTACGAAAAGGCAGACAGAAAGGACCGACTTCCAGGAGATGACACTGATGGACAAGGATGGGAGAAGGAGCGAATGGTATCAGAATTTAACAGACAATTTCTATATCCGATGAACAAGCCTATTCCTTTCCTTGCCAAAGGTGAGGAGAAGACAACGCCTTCCTTTTAAGTCATTTTATGAAAGCAGCATCGTTTATCTCATAAAAAATACGTAACTTTGCACACTAAAAAGCGGTTTATGACATGATGACCGCCAAATTTCAAGTTTAAATATGAGTAATAAACCTAAAACAGCTATTCAGATGATTGCCGATTACGAAGGCGACATCTCATCACTCTTTAATGTTGAAGTGAACGGGGACGTACCGGTTTTAGCCACACGCAACCTGGTTCTCTTCCCAGGCGTGATTACCCCCGTCATCGTGGGGCGCAAGGCAAGTCTCAATTTAATAGAAAAGATAAAGAAAAACGAAGACGCAACATTTGCTGTTTTCTGCCAAAAGAATGCTGACGTAGAAGAACCTACCCAAAAAGACCTCTACCCCATTGGCACCTATGCCCGCCTCATCAGGACGTTGGAGATGCCTGGACAAGGAATGAATATCACGATCATTATCCAAGGACTGGGAAGATGTCACTTAGACAGCATCACGAAGCATAAGCCTTTCTTGGTTGGCAAGACATCCGCCGCTCCGGAGATCATGCCGGAAAAGGACGATAAGCAATTCAATGCCGCCATTGACGACTTGCGGAAGACGGCAGGAAGGTATATCCAAGAGAGCGATGAGATCCCCGACGAGTCGCAGTTCGCGCTTGCGAACATCGGGAATTCCATCGTGCTCATCGACTTCGTCGGTTGTAATTTGCCCCTCCCTGTTAATGACAAGATCAAGTTGCTGTCTTACGATTCTTATGTAGAACGTGCATTTGGATGCCTGAAGATCCTGAACCGGGAATTGCAGTTGATGGACCTCCAGCACGATATCCGCAACAAGACACACCAAGACATCGATGAGCAACAACGCGAATACTTCCTGCAACAGCAGATCAAGAATATTAAGGCAGAGTTAGGCAATGGCGAGGGCTCGCCCGAGCGAAAGGAATTGTCAGAGAAAGCCCGTAAAAAGAAATGGCCGGAAGAGGTTGCCAAGGTGTTCCAAAAAGAATTGGACAAACTGGAACTGCTCAACCCACAGAGTCCGGAATACAGCATACAGCTCAACTATCTGGAGCAATTGGTTGGCCTTCCATGGGGGGAATACACAAAAGACGACCTAAACCTCAAGCGCGCCCAGAAGATCCTCGACCACGATCACTACGGCATGGAGAAGGTGAAGGAGCGCATTTTGGAATATATCGCCGTGTTACAGTTGCGGGGTGACCTCAAGTCACCGATCCTCTGCCTATATGGTCCTCCTGGAGTCGGGAAGACATCCTTAGGGAAGAGTATCGCGGCAGCCATGCGGCGCAAGTATGTCAGAATCTCTTTGGGCGGCTTGCACGATGAAGCGGAAATTCGGGGGCACAGGCGTACTTATGTCGGAGCCATGCCGGGACGTATCATCAAGAGTATTCAGAAAGCAGGTTCGTCCAATCCTGTTTTCATCTTAGATGAGATCGACAAGGTCACACAGAACACCATTAACGGCGACCCTGCATCTGCCTTACTGGAAGTGCTCGACCCTGAGCAGAACAATGCTTTCCACGACAACTACTTGGACGTGGACTATGATCTGTCGCATGTCCTCTTTATCGCGACCGCCAATGACCTGAACACCATCCCTCGCCCACTTCTCGACCGCATGGAGATCATCGAGCTGAGCGGATACATCACCGAAGAGAAGATAGAGATTGCCAGGCGACACCTCGTTCCCCGTGAACTAAAGAACACGGGACTGGATAGCAATGTGCCTTCCATCAAGTTCAGCAAGCCTGCCCTTGAAAAGATCATTGAGCAATATACCCGCGAGAGTGGTGTAAGACAGTTGGAGAAGCAAATCAACAAGGCCTTGCGCAAGATGGCATTTATCAAAGCACGCGATGGAGCATTGCCGGCTGCCAACACACAGCCAGCAATTATAAATTTTATGTACTGCAAAATGAAATAGCTCCCTTCTAAAAAAGTCTGGTATTCCATATTGCATATTCAAGACATACACCCATTGTACAGAACTTCCCACGGAATTACAATAGGCGGATTTCACGAAAAAAAGTTACTTCTCCCACTGAAAAATGATAAATCCCACTACGGACACAACGATACCAACCAGCTTCGTCCACTGAAAATCTGCTTTCTCGACACCGAACCAGCCAAAAAGCTCAATCAGGTATGCAATCAATAGCTGCGAAATCACAATCAGCAGCACTGCCTTCGCCGGTCCCAATCCTGCCATCGCTGTAATGACGGTCCATGTAATAAAGGCACCGATCACACCGCCTAACAGCATATATTTGTGATCGACCTGCGCAAGCGAGAATATCCCTGCCTGATTCCGCTCAAAGATCGCCCACAGGGCAATCGCAACAACAAATCCGGAAAATGCCACCCACGCAGACGCAAGCCACGTAGACGTCTGCTTTGTCACGCCTGTATTAAATACACCCTGCACACTCATCAACGCACCGGATATCAATGCGACTATTATTCCCCACATAAAAAACTACCTCCATAGACAAAATGTATATAGAGGTAGTTTGTGTTAATTATTTCATTTTCATTCGGACAACTTAGAATAATGGCTCCTTCAAAATCGCAGTACCAATACCCTTTTCTGTAAAGAACTCCAGAAGCAGGCAATGCTCTACACGACCATCGAGCATATGGACACGTGCAACACCGTTCTTCATTGCCTCGATACAGTTTGTAAGCTTCGGAAGCATACCGCCGCCGATATATCCGTCTGTAATCAGTTTTCTTGCATCGGAAACCGTAAGTTCGGAAATCAGAGTGGACGGATCTTCCGGATCTTTGTATACTCCCTCGATATCGGTTAAGAATGCCAGTTTCTCTGCGGAAACCGCACGGGCAATCGCACATGCCGCATCATCCGCATTGATATTATATGTATCATAATTGTCATCCAGACCGATCGGGCAGATAATCGGAAGGAAATCTTTCTCCAGCAGATCATACAGAATCTTTGGATTTACTTCCTTTACTTCTCCTACATATCCGATGTCCTGACCATCCGACAATTTCTTTTCCACCTTTAACAGACCACCGTCTTTTCCACTGATGCCGACCGCCTGCACC
>CAJLYG010000169.1 GCA_905210845.1 uncultured Prevotella sp. | reverse complement strand
GCAAGCCCGATGTACAAAGGGTTTTGACAACCTGTCAACCTATTGTACAAAAAATCTCCAGTATAAAGATACAAAATATGCCAGTGGCTTCACGCTTTGATCGCCTCTTTGCTTGAGTCGTAAAAAGTAAGAAGTCGTGATGTAGATGGAATTGGGGGGTGGGAGGGTAGGCATAAAAAAAGCGATGGCCTTCACAGGCAACCGCTCCAAATCTTCAATAGGTATTAGTTCTTTTAAGGTAAAAAGATTGTTTTCAGGATAACGTTTGCAAAGATAAAGGATTTTTTTTAACTAACAAACATTTTGCGTAACTATTTTTAAAAAAAATACTGTGTAGGGACACAATGGTGAGAGATGAAAATTTTTATGTTGACTTATAGGTGGATTATTGCGTTTTTATAAGATTTTGTTTAACTTTGTAGAGGAAAATGGAAACTATTAAAACAAGATCAGATGAAGTATCAATGGATTCTTTTGGTAATGTTTGTGGCATTCTCCGGTAGACTCTCTGCCCAAGGACGTCAGGAGTTGTTATTAAGAACATGGGATTTTTCCCGGGATCAAGTATCCTGGCAACGGGTGAGTGTTCCTCATGACTGGGCGATCAGTGGCCCATTCGACAAGAAATGGGACTTGCAAACTGTGGCAATTGAACAGAATGGGGAGACGCAGAAAACGGAAAAGTCAGGACGATCGGGTGCGCTGCCTTGGATCGGGGAAGGTTTTTATCGGACAACAGTCCATCTCTCTTCCGTTCCCGAGCATGCCATGTTGGTCTTTGATGGTGCCATGAGCGAGCCTACGGTGATCATCAATGGACAAAAGGCGGGTTATTGGGCGTATGGATATAATGCGTTTCGCATGAATGCTACTCCTTTCCTTCACGCAGGTGACAATACCATTGCCGTTCATTTGAAGAACCGCGAGGAAAGTAGTCGCTGGTATCCTGGTGGAGGCATTTACCGCCCTGTCAAATTGGTACTGACGGGAAAGGCATTCATCGATTCCTGGGGAACGTATTTCAGGACATTGACTGTTACGGATACAGTGGCAAAGGTAAGTGTGGATACGCAGATTCGGAATGGAGAAGATGACAAAGGCTTGTCGGTTGAGGTCGCACTCTACAATCCCAAAGGATCTGTAGAATGTGTCAATCGCTCTACTGTACCTGTCAATGGTATTCTGCATGCGGACATGAAGGTGAGGATGCCCATGCTATGGTCCCCTGAATCTCCAGTGTTGTACCGTTTGGTTACTCGACTGATCAAAGATCAACAGGTAGTAGACATGACCACGCAGAAGGTGGGCATCCGTACGGTGTCTGTCGACAAGGCCCATGGCTTCCAACTCAATGGCATCAGACGTAAGCTCAAAGGAGTCTGCTTGCATCACGACTTGGGACCATTGGGTGCTGCCGTTAACAAGGCTGCTTTGATCCGTCAGGTGAAAATCCTTAAAGATATGGGATGTGATGCGATCCGCACCAGCCATAACATGCCATCAACCCTGCAATTGGAGGTGTACGATTCCCTTGGAATGATGGTCATGGCAGAGAGCTTTGACATGTGGAACTATCCGAAATGTAAGAATGGGTATGCTCTTTTCTTTAAGGATTGGGGTGACAAGGATATCACCAACTTGGTCTTGAACCATCGTAACCATGCGTCGGTTGTCATGTGGAGCATTGGCAATGAGATACCTGAACAAGGCAGTGAGCAAGGAAAAGAGCTATCCGCACACTTACAAGGTCTTTGCCACCAGTTAGATCCTTCTCGCCCTGTTACCCAAGGACTGGACAGGGTGGATGATGCTGTGCGGTCAGGAGTGGCAGAAGGGATGGATGTCCCAGGGTTCAATTACCGTGACCATCGTTATGATGCGAATATAGCCAAACTCCCTCAGGGCTTCCTTTTAGGTTCGGAGACTGGCTCTACTGTCAGTTCCCGTGGCATTTACTATTTCCCGGTCAAGGTCACCCATGAGGGTATCCATCCTGACGGGCAATGCTCCAGCTATGATACGGAATATTGTTCATGGAGCAATCTTCCTGATGTTGATTTCTATTTGCAGGATGAACGCGACTGGACCATCGGTCAATTTGTGTGGACAGGATTCGATTACTTGGGTGAGCCGACTCCTTATGATACCTATTGGCCGTCACGAAGCAGTTATTTTGGCATCGTCGATCTGGCTGGCCTGCCCAAGGACCGCTATTATCTCTACCGTTCTGTGTGGAACAAAAAGGAGCATACGATCCATTTACTGCCCCACTGGACGTGGAAAGGGCGCGAGGGTAAGGTGACTCCTGTCTATTGCTATACGGATTATCCGACAGCAGAGCTCTTAGTAAATGGCAAGAGCCAAGGTAAAATCTCTAAGAAGAAGGACTTAAAGCCTTCTACAACTGCAGATAATGACGCTATGAATCGTGAGCTACTCGACCGTTATCGACTGCGGTGGAATCATGTGAAGTATGAGCCTGGCGAGATAAAGGTGGTCGTTTATGATGAGAAGGGGAGGAAAGCTGGTGAAGAAACTGTGCAGACAGCAGGCAAGGCTGTGGCCATGCGGTTAGTTGCTGACCGTACCATACTTACTGCTGATGGCGATGACGTCGCGTTTGTGACAGTCTCCTTAGTAGACAAGAATGGGGTGGAGGTGCCAACGGCTACCGATGAGCTTCAATTCTCTGTAGAAGGGGCTGGTAGTTTTAAAGCTGTATGCAATGGAGATGCTACTTCCCTGGAGTCCTTCACACAGCCCAAAATGAAGCTCTTCAGTGGAAAGTTGGTAGTCTTGGTGCAGGCATCAAATGTTCCAGGTACCATTCGATTGAACGTAAAAGACCTCACTCAAGGAAAAATCAAAGGTTCTATTACTCTGACTGTTCAATGAGGCGGACTTCCTAAAATGCAAAAAAGAGGTATGCAGATGTGATATTGCATACCTCTTTTTTCTGTTTGGCATTAGCTTACTTGAAGGTAAGCTCTTCCTTATTGGGGTTCTTTCCAATTGAAATAACATCTCCCGGCTTGACATCTCCCGCTAAGATCTTTTCGCAGAGACCGTCTTCGATATAATTCTGAATGGCCCTCTTCAAGGGTCGGGCCCCAAATTGCACATCATAGCCTTTTGATGCCACGAATTCCTTTGCCTTATCTGTGATTTGGAGTTTGTAACCCAGTGCTTCCATTCTCCGGAACAGTCCTTTCAGCTCTATATCAATGATCCGCTTGATAGCCTCCATGTCAAGTTGATCGAAGGTAATGATCTCGTCAAGGCGGTTTAGGAACTCAGGGGCAAACTGCTTGCTCAGGCTCTTCTGGATAATCGATCTGGCATATTCCTTGTCCTTGTCATTGATGCTCAGCCCATTGATTCCATTTGCATTGAAGCCGACCCCACGCCCGAACTCTTTCAACTGGCGGGTACCTGCATTCGAAGTCATGATGATCACCGTGTTGCGGAAATCGATCAGGCGACCATTGCCATCTGTCAGGCGACCCTCGTCTAAAACCTGTAATAGCAGATTGAAGACATTTCCATGGGCTTTTTCGATTTCATCTAACAAGACGATGGAGTAGGGATGGCGCCGAACCTTCTCTGTCAGCTGTCCCCCTTCCTCGTATCCTACATATCCCGGTGGAGCTCCGACGAGCCGTGACACATTGAAACTTTCCGTGTATTCACTCATATCAATCCTGATCAAGGCATCTGAGCTACCAAACATATACTCAGCCAATTTCTTGGCGAGATACGTTTTACCCACACCCGTAGGACCGAGAAACATGAAGACGCCGATGGGATGGTTAGGGTCTTTCAATCCAACCCTGTTACGCTGAATCGCCTTCACCATCTTGTCGATGGCTTGATCCTGTGCGATCACCTCGCCTTTCAGCACCTCACCCATATTCTTCAGTCGGATACCTTCAGCGTCAGCCATACGCTGTACAGGGATCCCTGTCATCATCGAGACCACATCAGCCACCTCCTTATCTGTGATTGTCTCACGATTGCTGGTGTCCCCATTGGTCCATTTCTCATTCAATTTCTCCAATTCGAGTTCCAGTTCCGTTTGGCGATCACGATAGCTGGCTGCTAATTCGAAGTTCTGGTTCTTGACTGCATCTTGCTTCTTTGTCTTGATGAATTCGATCTCCTTTTCCTTTTCTGTAATTTCTGGCGGGACCTCGGCATGTTGCAGGTGGACTCTTGCTCCCACTTCATCCAATGCATCGATAGCCTTGTCAGGGAAGAACCTGTCAGTGACATATCGTCCTGTCAACTTGACACAAGCCTTTAATGCCTCTTCTGTATAGGTAACGTGATGGTGTTCCTCGTAACGGTCCTTGATATTCTCCAGGATCTGTAAGGTTTCCTCTGGCGTTGTCGGTTCAACTAAAACTTTCTGGAAGCGTCGTTCCAAGGCCCCATCTTTCTCAATACTATTGCGGTACTCGTCCAAGGTGGTAGCACCAATGCACTGTATTGTCCCTCGTGCCAGAGCAGGCTTCATGATATTTGCCGCATCCATGCTGCCAGGGGTGCTACCTGCGCCGATCAGCGTATGGATCTCATCAATGAATACGATGATGTCAGGGTTTTGCTCAATCTCCTTGATCAGCGCACGAATGCGCTCTTCAAATTGCCCGCGGTATTTCGTTCCAGCAACAACAGCAGTCATGTCAAGGCTAACCAACCGCTTGTTGAAGAGCACAGGCGAAGTGTGGTGCTTGGCTATCAACTGGGCGAGACCCTCTACGATGGCACTCTTTCCCACACCAGGCTCTCCAATTAGAATCGGGTTATTCTTCTTGCGGCGGCAGAGGATTTCCGTGACACGCTGGATTTCTTTCTCACGTCCGACAACAGGATCCAACTTCCCTTCTATTGCGGCCTGTGTCAGGTCGGTAGAGAAATTGTCCAAGATAGGCGTTTTTCCATTTGACTTCCTTGTCTGGGTCGTAGTCTTGCCAGTTGCAGAACTGCCTTTGTCCTCGGGCATGTCCCCTTCTTCAAAGTCGTCTTCGTCTGGTAGTCCTATACCATCTTGTGTCGTATTGGCCTTCTTCTGCTGGAGGAAAGCTAAAGTATCTTCATAATTCATATTGTTAAATTCCAAAACCTCCTTAGCACCGTTGTTGATTTGGTCGTGTAGAATGGCCAGCAACAGATGCGGGACATCGACCATGCTCGTATGTTGGATACGTGCCTCTAATACGGCAAGTTTCAAGATATTGCTTGCCTGCTCATTCAGTACGAGCTCTGTTGTATTGATTGGCTCCTTGAGCTCATCTTCCCTTACCCTTTCTTCCAATTCTGTCTTGACCGACTGGATATTTACATCCATTCTTGCGAACAAATCCCTGATCAAGTCGTTTTCCTCTCTCAGTATTCCAAGCAATAGATGCTCTGGCCCGACTGAACTACTGGCCAGACGGGTCGCCTCTTCCCTGCTGAATGCAAGGACTTCAGAAACTTTTGGTGAAAACTGACTGGTCATATACTTCTTACCTTTCTTTTAAATGTAATTCTTTGCAAATATACTCTAAATTAGTCTGAACACAAAACGAACCCTTGTTTTTTTGCGATTCAGGACTCAAATTTCTGTTCCTTGTGCAAACACCGTGCCAAACTGCAGAATAACTTTTTTCTAAAAAAACGTATGAAATATTTGGCTATGTCCTAAAAAGAATGTACCTTTGCACTCGCAATTCAGAAATGACCCTCTGAATGGTGGTATAAATGAGCGCCCTTAGCTCAGCTGGTAGAGCAACTGACTCTTAATCAGTGGGTCTAGGGTTCGAGTCCCTAAGGGCGCACAAATCATTATACGGCAAAAGTGGGCGCCCTTAGCTCAGCTGGTAGAGCAACTGACTCTTAATCAGTGGGTCTAGGGTTCGAGTCCCTAAGGGCGCACAAAAGATCCGGAGATTTTCTCTGGATCTTTTTTTTTTGTTTGACTGGCATGTGTGTGAGGGGCCTTCAAGTGATATTAAGATCCGTCACCGACGCTGAACTGGTACGGGCTCTGTAGAAAATTTATGGGGATATGCGTATAGCATTGCAATCCTAAAAAGGAAGAACTTTTTGTCAGGAACTCCTCTGAGGTTAGTCCTAAAGAGCTTGGCCTTTGCATTGAAGGACTCCGCAATGGCATTTGACGCGCAGTTATTATAGAAGTTAAGGATTTCATCATCATATTCATAGATTCATCGGCATGGTCCAAGTGATGGTCTTCTTATATTGTGAACGTATTCGTACGTTAAATATATTTAAAAACAACATTGGGTGACTTTTAGCTTATTGGGCATGACCTTTTGGTATTACATGTAATGGATACATCAATAGGGTATAATAAATATGTAATACAAATAAAAAAGAAGTCCTTATAACAAAGACTTCTTTTTTGTTCATAGCCTTCATTTCAAATGAAGTGTCCTTTTATCTTTTCTACCTATTGAGGATGTAGTGGGTACGAGAATCGAACTCGTATGCCAAGATTGAGAATCTTGTATCCTAACCGTTAGATGAACCCACCGTTAGTCCCATTCTTGAAACTGTGCCTGCGGAAGGAGGGGGATTCGAACCCCCGGTACGGTAACCCGCACGGCAGTTTAGCAAACTGCTGGTTTCAGCCACTCACCCATCCTTCCAGGGATTCGTTAACCGATTCGCCAAGCATTGTTTCTCAAATGCGGATGCAAAGGTAAGGCTTTATTTTTATTCCACCAAATGTTTTGTGAGTTTTTTTTGTTAGAAACGATTCTTTATTGGAAAATATTGCTTACTTTTGCATCTGTTATAGGGACAGAAAGAGGAAGAAATCGCCTCATAACCAAAGAGATATTACATAATAACTGATGATTAATCGATATACTGACTACATATTGCTTCTTTTCTTGTCGTTCGCTCTTCC
>CAJLYG010000168.1 GCA_905210845.1 uncultured Prevotella sp. | reverse complement strand
CATCAGCATCAGCGAGTTGGAGGAAAGCATCTCTACCGCGGTTCCGATCTTCGGCTGAACGTTCACCTGACCTTGCAGGAGATCGCCACGGGCGTAACCAAGAAATTCAAGCTGAGAAAGGATGTCACCTGCAGCCATTGCCACGGCTCTGGCTCTGAGGGAGGAAGCGGGACACAGACCTGTCCGACATGTAATGGACGGGGCTATGTCGTGAAGACCGTACGCTCTATCTTAGGCATGATGCAGACGCAGACAGAGTGCCCGACCTGCCATGGTGAGGGCACCGTCATCAAAGACAAATGTAAGGTCTGCGGCGGGACAGGCGTTACCAAGGGTGAAGAAGTGGTGGAAATCAAGATCCCTGCCGGCGTAGCAGAAGGAATGGTGGTCAACGTCCCGGGAAAAGGCAATGCAGGTCCGCACAACGGAATCAACGGTGATATCCATGTGATCATCAACGAAGAGGAAAACGACACCTTCGTACGCGATGGGCAGGACGTGATCTACAACCTGCTGCTCGACATCCCAACAGCCGCCCTCGGCGGAAAGGTGATGATCCCGACCATCGACGGGAAGAAAGTAGAGATCAAGATCAATGCAGGCACACAGCCTGGCACGCCGCTCCGCCTGCGCGGAAAAGGCCTGCCGGCAGTGGAAGGATATGGACATGGGATGGGCGACTTAGTCATTCACATCAGCGTCTATATCCCCAAGGAGCTCACCAAGGATGAGAAGGAAGCCTTGGAGAGCTTCCGCGACAGCGACCACTTCAAGGGCGACCACAACGCCAAGCAAACTATCTTTGAGAAATTCAAGAATTACTTCAACTCATGACATATCAGGAGACTGTAGAATACCTATACAATAGCACCCCCGTTTTCGAACAGGTGGGTGCTTCTGCGTATAAAGAGGGGTTGTCTAACACCCTCGCCTTGGATGACCACTTCGGTCATCCCCACCGGCAGTTCAGGAGCATACATGTGGCGGGAACCAACGGAAAGGGATCCTGCTCCCATACCCTTGCCTCGATCCTACAGGCAGAAGGATATAAGGTAGGGCTCTACACCTCCCCCCACTTGGTTGACTTCCGAGAGCGGATCCGCGTGAACGATGTCTGCATACCGAAGGAATACGTGGTGGACTTTGTCGAGAGAGAACGCAGTTTCTTCGAGCCCCTGCACCCCTCCTTCTTCGAGCTGAGCACGGCGTTAGCGTTCCAGTACTTCGCCGAGCAGCATGTCGATATCGCCGTGATCGAAGTAGGATTAGGAGGTCGCCTTGACTGCACCAACATCATCACCCCTCTAGTCTCCATCATCACGAACATCAGCTTCGACCACACCCAGTTCTTAGGGAACACCCTTGCCCAGATCGCCAGTGAGAAGGCAGGCATCATCAAGCCTGGCGTACCCGTGGTGATCGGGGAGACCGTTGCCGAGACTAAACCCGTCTTCCAGAAAAAGGCAAGAGAGATGCAATCGCCCATCGTCTTTGCAGAAGATGCCAAGGAGGTGACCGCCGCAGAGCCCTTGACTGAAGGCGGAATGGAATACCAAACCAAGAACCTCGGCAAGCTCCGGGGAGAACTGGGAGGGATCTACCAAGCCAAGAACATGAACACCATCCTCACCGCCATTCCCGTCATCAGGCAACAAGGTGTCGTGATCAGTGACGGGAGCATCAGGGTGGGTGTCGCCCACGTCTGCGAGGCAACAGGATTAGAAGGACGATGGCAGCACGTCCAGTCGAACCCTACCGTGGTCTGTGACACCGGCCATAACGTCGGGGGATGGCAATACCTCGCCCGACAGCTGAAAGCCCAGGAGTGCCGACAGTTGAGAATCGTGTTCGGAATGGTAGACGACAAGGACATCGACACCGTGATGGGACTGCTTCCCACCCAAGCCATCTATTACTTCACGCAGGCAGAGACCCATCGGGCCATCCCCGTGACGAAGGTCATGGAAGAGGGAACGGCACATGGACTGAAGGGGAAGCCATTCGATTGTGTCGGGAAAGCCTATCAGGCAGCACTGACTGATGCGAACAAGGACGACTTCATCTTCGTTGGGGGCAGCAGCTATATCGTCGCTGATCTATTAGCATTCCTAAAATGACAGTATTTTGCCTATTTAATAGTTTTTAACTCGCAGGCGAAAGCAATTTTCTCAGTTTCATTTGTAAAATTCGTTTTTTTTCAGTTACTTTGCAACTACATAAGATAACTAAAAACTTATTTTTATGATGAACACAGGAGAAACAGAAAACATCTGTGGCCTGAAGCGTGAAGACTTCCAGACCACGATCAACGGGAAAAAGACAGACTTGTACATCCTGAAGAACCATGTTGGCAATGAAGTCGCCATCACCAATTATGGAGGTGCCATTGTAGCCATCATGGTGCCCGACAAGAACGGCAAACATGCCAATGTTATCCAAGGCCATGACAACATTAAGGATGTCATCAACAGTCCAGAACCCTATCTTTCCAGACTCATCGGTCGCTTTGGTAACCGTATTGCGAAAGGTACTTTCACCCTGCATGGCAAAGAATATCACCTCTTCATCAACAATGGCGTCAACTCACTCCACGGCGGCAAGTCGGGATACAACGAGAAAGTATGGGACGCGCTCCAGATGAACGACCAGGCAGTGGTACTGAAATACGTCAGTCCATACGGCGAGGAAGGATATACAGGAGAAGTGAAGGTCACGGTAGTCTATACGTTCACGGATGACAACGAGCTGGTCATCGACTACATGGCCACGACCAACAAGAAAACCATCATTAACCTCACCAGTCACGGATTTTTCTCATTGGCAGGCATTGCCGACCCCACCCCGACGGTGGACAACATCATCTTGCAGATGAATGCCGACTTCTACGTGCCCATTGACGAGACGAGCATCCCAACAGGTGAGATCCTGAAGGTAGAAGGAACGCCATTCGACTTCCGCAAGCCTAAGCCCATCGGACAGGACATCGATGCAGACGATGAGCAGATCAAGAACGGAGCAGGCTACGACCATTGCTACGTGCTGAACAAGAAGGAAGTGGGCGAACTGAGTTTCGCAGCCAAACTGATTGAGCCTGTAAGCGGGCGTACCATGGAGGTTTATACCACGGAACCTGGTATCCAGCTCTACACCGGTAACTTCGAGGACGGCAGCTACAAGGGCACACACGGTGCCACTTACCCACGGCGGAGCGCAGTATGTTTGGAAGCAGAGCATTTCCCCGACTCTCCCAACCGTCCTTACTTCCCCCCCGTTGTCTTAGATCCTGACCATAAATACACCCAAAAGACGATCTACAAATTTGGTGTCGTCGACTAAAAAACATCCATCGAATATTCATTTATAAAATCAAATAACTATGATAGATATTGAATTCGTAAGAAGCCGCTTCATCAAACACTTTGATGGCAAGACAGGAAATATATATTGGTCTCCGGGCCGTATCAACCTGATCGGCGAGCATACTGACTATAACGGGGGATTTGTCTTCCCAGGTGCTGTCGACAAGGGAATCATGGCGGAGATCCGCCCAAACGGCACGGAGAGTACGATACGCGCTTACTCCATTGACCTGAAGGACCGTGTCGACTTCGACTTCCACGATGGCCAAGGCCCGAGGGCAAGGTGGGCACGCTACATCTATGGCATGGCACTGGAGATGGAAAAACTCGGTGCTGCCGTGAAGGGATTCAACATTGCCTTTGCCGGCGACGTACCCATGGGTGCAGGCATGTCCTCCTCTGCAGCGATGGAGAGCTGCTTTGGCTGCGGGCTGAACGACCTGTTCGGCGACAACAAAGTAAGCAAATGGGACATCGTCCTCGCTGGGCAGGCTACAGAGCATAAATACTGTGGCGTGAACTGTGGCATCATGGACCAGTTTGCCAGTGTCTTCGGGCAGAAGGGCAAGCTCATGCGCCTCGACTGCCGTAGCCGCGAGTTCGAATACTTCCCCTTCGACCCACAAGGATACAAATTGGTATTGCTCAATTCCTGCGTGAAGCATGAGTTGGCAGGCTCTCCTTATAACGATCGCCGCAACAGTTGCGAGAACGTGGTTAAGCACATCGCTGCCAAGCACCCAGAAGGCAAATTCGAGACCTTGCGCGACTGCACCTGGGAACAGTTGGATGAGGTACGCGCAGAGGTTGGAGAAGAAGACTACAAGCGCGCCCACTTCGTGCTCGGCGAGAAAGACCGTGTGTTAGCCGTGTGCGATGCCTTGGAGAAAGGCGATTACGAAACTGTGGGAAAGAAGATGTATGAGACCCATGAGGGACTGAGCAAGGAGTATGAGGTATCTTGTGAGGAACTCGACTTCCTGAACGATATCGCCAAAGAGAATGGCGTCACAGGCAGTAGGATCATGGGCGGCGGATTCGGTGGCTGCACCATCAACTTGGTTAAGGACGAACTCTATGACCAGTTCATCGCAGACGCCAAAGCTAAATATGCCGCTAAATACGGCAAGGAACCTAAAGTTTATCCTGTTGTGATCAGCGATGGATCCCATAAGGTTTGCTAAGGAAGAAGGAAGAATCATAATGGTCTGCAGTCATCAAAACGGCTGCAGACCTTTTGTGCGTATATATTATAACTAAAAACATCAATAAAAAAATGAGCCAAAACAAACAACAAGGAAGCATCATCGCTATCATCACGATGTTCTTCCTCTATGCGATGATCTCGTTCGTGACGAATCTCGCCGCACCGATTGGAGTAATCTGGAAAAATGTCTTTGCCGACAGTGGCAGTGCCAACACTATCGGCATGTTGGGTAATGCCATGAACTTCTTGGCATACCTGTTCATGGGAATCCCCGCAGGTAAGATGCTGACGAAGATCGGGTACAAGAAAACGGCCTTAGTGGGTATCGCCACTGGCTTCGTAGGTGTTCTCGTACAGTTCCTCTCTGGGAAGTTCGACCCAGGAGTAACAGGTTTCGTGGTTTACCTGCTCGGTGCTTTCATCTCTGGTTTCGCCGTATGTATGCTGAATACTGTGGTCAACCCGATGCTGAACCTCTTAGGTGGTGGTGGCAACCGCGGTAACCAGCTGAACATGATCGGTGGTACGCTGAACTCCTTGTCCGGCACACTCACTCCTATGCTTGTCGGTGCTTTGATCGGTACGGTGACAGCCAACACCAAGATGGTAGATGTCAACTTAGTCATGTACATTGCCATGGCCGTGTTTGCCGCAGCTTTCTGCATCCTCTGCTTCATTCCTATCCAAGATCCAGAGATGGGAAAGACCGACTCTTCTACAGTCTTCGAGTTCAGTCCTTGGGCTTTCCGCCATTTCACCCTTGGTGTGATCGCTATCTTCGTCTATGTAGGCGTTGAGGTGGGTATCCCCGGCACATTGAACTTCTATATCTCCGATACAGCCAACGGCGCGTTCCAGGGTATGAACGGCATCGTTAACGCTGCTGCAATCGGTGGATTCATGGCAGGTACGTATTGGTTCCTGATGCTCGTAGGTCGTCTTTGCTCTTCCTTCGTGGCTGCCAAGGTTTCCAGCCGCACAATGATGCTCGTTGCCAATGGTGTGGGCATGCTCTTCCTGCTGTTAGCCATGATCCTCGGCAACTCATCTATGGTTCACATGCCCGTATTCACGGGGTCAGCCTTCCAGATGGTAGAGGTTCCTATCGCTGCCATGTTCTTGGTCTTGTGCGGTCTCTGCACATCCATTATGTGGACCAGTATCTTCAACCTCTCTACCGAAGGACTTGGTAAATACACCGCCCAGGCTTCCGGCATCTTCATGATGATGGTGGTAGGCGGCGGTCTCTGGCCTTTGGTTCAGAACTTTATTGCCGACAATGCTGGGTACATGATCTCTTACATCGTACCGCTCATCTCCATGGCATACATGTTCTACTATGCCGCATTCGGCAGCAAGAACGTCAACCCTGAGATCCCCGTATAATCATTACTGATTGAACATGTAATCATTACCTATCTTATAATAAGGTAAGAGACCTGTGACAGATGTTTGCCACAGGTCTTTTTTTTGCGAAAAAGGGTATTTCGGTGTATAAAATACACTTTTATGTTATATAACATACGATTTGGAGAACAACCAAAGAAAATTAATTGTAATTTTACACCCAAAATCATAAAGACCTAAATATATAACCGATGATGTCAAACTTTAAGGTACTGCTTTTGGGAGGAATCGCATCCGGGATGATGTTGCTCTCCGCATGTTCAAGCAATGGTAAACTAACTGAGTCGGGATTGGATCCCTCGCGTTTCGACTCTACGATCAATGGAAAGAAAGTGCAGTTGGTCACTTTGACCAATGGCAAGGGGATGGAAGTATGCCTCACCAATTATGGTGGCAGGGTAGTATCGCTCTGTGTCCCTGACAGGAACGGCAAGCCCACCGATGTCGTCTTAGGCTATGACAACCTACGGCAATATGCCGACACGGTCCATTCCCCGAGCGACTTCGGAGCTTCCGTCGGACGGTATGCGAACCGCATCCAAGGGGCAAGGCTCACCGTAGCCGGGAAATCCTACAGTCTCCGACCGAACGACAACGGCAATTGCCTTCATGGCGGAGGCAACACCGGCTGGATCCACCAAGTCTACTCCATCGAAAACCAGAACGACTCTTCTGTTACCTTCTCCCTGATCGAGGTGTTCCAACATTTCGCGGCGAACCTCTGCGGGGGTATTGTCATCGAACAGCAGTTCGATTCGGTTTTCAAAATCGGTGCATTTCATGGCGGATGATTTTTAGTGGTTGATGAGTTTGCGGAGCTTGCCGATCCCGTAACGGAAACGGGATTTGACGGTCGCCTCGGTGGTGCCGGTGATCTCGGCGATCCGGGCGAAAGTCAGGGAGTCGGAGGTTTTCAGGCGGATCACTTCGGCCTGTTCTTCCGGGAGGGTTGCGAGCAGCCCGGCGATTCGTTCGTATTCTTCGCGGAGTTCCTGATCGCCGGAGTCGTCCGCAAGTGCGGCGGCCCGTTC
>CAJLYG010000167.1 GCA_905210845.1 uncultured Prevotella sp. | reverse complement strand
GAGGACATGTACACGCAAGAAGGACGTTGAAGGGCTTAGTTGCGGATTTGAGGATTAATAAATTTAGACTAATAATTGCAAGCTTTTCTTTCTTTTCTACAGAAAAGAAAGAAAGGCTCACAAAAATTAGCATTAACTAAGTTCTACTAATTGGATAAGAATATTAGTCGGTCATTCTCCAAGCTGTTCCATTATCCATTTTCTTTCCAACTTCTTTAATATAGTTGTCAAATGCATAATGGCACCATGCGCCAAACTTCTGAATGAGTCCTGCAAGGATATCGCCTCCTGAGATAGCACACAATTCGCTCTTATTCAACTCTACAATTAGCTTATTCATTTTCATCTGATTTCTATTGAAAAGTTTTAAGCAAGGTAAACAGTCAATGGTAAGTTGTTTTATCATTAACCGATTCCCATCCCTTCGCAAAATTATCTGCAAAGTATGTAATAGCTTGATACCAAGCGAAAGCTGGTCCCAGAATTCGAAGAAGTGGTATTCCTCCGTCTACCTTCTGCATATCGAGTATATCTAACTCGACCATAACGGGCTCCTTTGAATTTTTCATTTTCATGTACCTTTTTAATTAAACTTGTGTTCACATAAGTTGTCGACTACTTACGCTTGCAAATTTACGAAGGAAAAGAGCGCTCCGCAAATTTTCTTTAAAGAATTTTCGTTCCGTGCAAGATTTCTGCACGGAAGAACCTGCAGAGGTCTGTTTTCCAAAGTATAGTGCCACCATCGAGCAGGTTCATTTCATCCTCCCCGATATAGCTCACGCATAAAGACAAGTCCATATCGAACGCGTTCGTATAGCAGAAAGATTGCTTCGCTCTGCTATAATTTATCTCTGCACCCATATTCTTCAACACCTCTATAATGTAATACAGTTCCCGGCGGGATACACAGATCAAAGAAGCAAGGTCCTCGGGAGAGCCCGTCTGCTGCCCTTTAATCAGTTTATGAATCTTGTGGATTCTCTTAAGATCATCAATTATAAACATAGGTTTCAATTTTAGTCAATTTCATCACACTGTCCATGCCAAAGAATTCGATAAGAATCAGAAGTCTTGAGCAGTTCATTATGAATGCCTTCAGCAACGACCTTACCATTAGCCAACAGTATGATATGCTGCGCATCTCTGATCGTACTGAATCGATGTGCGATAGATATAATGGTTTTACCCTGAGAAGCTAACTTCTCTATCATCTTCTTTACATATCTCTCTGACATAGTATCGAGTGAAGAGGTAGCTTCATCAAAGATGATAATATCGGGATCCTTGTATAATGCTCGGGCAATAGCAATACGCTGACGCTCACCGCCGGAGAGCGATGCGCCATGCTCACCTATGTAAGTGTTGATGCCATTTGGCAAGCCCTTGATAAAATCTTCAAGCCCCAACTCAATTATCAGGTCAGTAACTCTCCGCACGTCTGGCGCCAGATCCCCTACTGCTATGTTCTCCAACACTGTTCCCTGAAACAACTCTATCTGTTGGGGCACAGAACCAATATGTCTACGCAGACTGCTGTTTGTTATCTGTGCAAGGTCATATTTACCAATGAGGATGCGTCCTTCGTTAACTGGATAAATATGCTGCAAGATAGACATCATCGTAGTCTTACCTGATCCACTCTCGCCAACGACTGCCGTAGTCTCCCCCTTACGGATGGTAAGACTCAATTCGTCAAACACATCTTTACGGGTGCCATAGCGAAAGGATACATTTTCGAAGACAATGTCTCCAATCATATCGTTTTCAAGTTCGATCTTTCCATTCTCGTTCTCCTCCCGCTCCAGATCCATAATCTGGAACAGGCGCTGAGCTGCAATGTTGGCATCCTGCAACTGCTGGTTGGAGGAGATCAGCGATTCCAACGGTGTAAGAACATAGCCAATAATGGAATAGAACATCATCAACGTTCCCGGAGTAATCTGTTTGTCTATTACAAACGAACTACCCACCCATAATACGGCTATTGTTATGCCTGTAGATACAAAGTTAAGACCATTACTCGTTAAAATTGAACCGAAAGAAGCCGAATAAGTATCTCTCAAAAGTCGTACGAAGCGATTCTCTGTCTTCAGATTAGCAAAATTTTCCAATCCAAACCGTTTAATGGTGATGATGGCATTGAGTGATTCTACCAAATGAGACTCCAAGTCGGCACTCTTCTCCATTATCTTACGCATGTACTTCTTGTTCAGTTTATTATATCCCAGGAATATCAGGAAGAAGAAAGGAGCTGCACACAAAGTCACCAATGCCAGTTTCCATGAATAGATCAGCATCACAGCTACTGTGACTACCAATATCAGCACATTAACGACAAGGTTAAGGAAGACATCGTTAATGAAAGTCCTGATCTTTACGGCATCGTTGACACGTGATATAATCTCACCGACCCGCATCGTATCAAAGAACTGCTGCGGTAGTTTCAGAATATGCTTGTAATATCCAAGGATAAGCGAAGCATCAATGCTCTGTCCTGTCTTCAAGGCTAATATGCTTTTCATTGCTCCTATAAACACCTGAAGTATCAGGATAGCAATCATTGCCAGACTCATCAGTCGCAAGAGATTCAGATTCCCGTCAACAAGTACATAATCCGTAATCTTGCCCACATATATCGATGTTGACAGACCCAATATACTGCAGACCAACGCCCCGAAAAAAGCTTCTGTCATTACCTTACGATGAGGCGACAGAAGAGCCATGAATTTCGCGAAGTTGCTTTTCGTCTCTTTGCTGGAACGAAATGTCTCATTGGGCTCCATAAGTACGAGGATACCGGTCCACATTTCCTTGAACTCCTCTACATTCTTTTTATGCATCTCGCCGTCTCCAGGATCCATGTATACGACATGCTTGTCGTTGACCTTATAGATGACAACAAAATGAAGCAATACCTTATTGACAATGACATGGGCAATAGCTGGCAAAGGAATCATCCGAAGTGCTTCCAACTTAGCCTTCACACCTTTCGCGCTGAATCCCAGTTTGCCGGCAGCCTTAACCAATCCCAAGATATTCGTTCCCTTCTTGTCAGTATAGGCATACTGGCGGATTCTTGCTACAGGAAAGCGCAGACCGTAATAAGCGCAGACAGACGCAAGTGAGGCTGCTCCGCAATCGGTAATATCCTGCTGTTTAATCTTTATGTGTGAGTTCATGCGTTCTTTTCCTTATTTGGTTGATTGATATATTGTGTTGGATTAATCCAACTGTCTATAGTCTGGAAGATAAGGTTAAAAAGAGACTTGCGTGTTACCATAAAATGAACAACGGTTGTCATGCCTTTCTTTATATAGCCTCTCTGCCCTGTCTTCTGCAATGTAAGATAGTTTTTGTCTAACTTAACCCGGACCTTAAATAGATAGTTGTTTGCCCGATCTATCACATAGTCAGAGGACACACTTGCGACTTTCCCCTCTATCACTCCCCATTCGTTATAGTTGAATGCCTCTATTTGAATCTTGGCAGGCATCCCCGGCCGGATAAAAGCGATGTCTTTGGGTTCGACATATGTCTCCGCATAAAGTGATGAATGAGGACTGATAACTGCCAGTTGACTACCAGCCTGGACTGGCATGCCCGAATAGATACCACTAAAAGACTCCAGTGTACCAGACACTGGTGCCCGAAGCACATACATATGTTTGTCTATCTTACCGGTTTGTATATTAGACTTCGTCTCGCTCAGTTGGTTACGCAGACTTGTAAGATCTGCCTGCCACGTAGCTAACCTGTTTTCTTTAGTAGATTTTAGCTCATTGAGCTTATCCACATACTGGTAATAATACTTGCTGTACTCTTCCTCGCTGATCAGCTTTTCATCAAACAATGCCTTATTGCGCAACCATTCAGTTTTAAAATGGCGGAGATCAGCTTCTATCCGACTCGTCTGGGCGATATAGCTAAGATATTCCTGTTCACGGTTGGGAGCTTCAAAAGAAACGGGACGAGCTCCCTTTACAAGAAAAGCGAGATCATGGCACTGATGCCGGTAATCCTCCTGAATCGATTTCTGATGCTCTATTTTTGTATCAGCCGCTTTGGTTCTAAATTTTATAAGAGGATCTCCTTTCCTGATAAAGTCTCCCTCTCTGACATAGACGTGATCAACGATCTCTGTTACTGGAGGAACCAAAGTACTTCTCTCCTTTATAGGCCGGATATTACCTACTCCTTCAACAGAAATATCAACATATAAAAATGGTAGCGACAGTAGAAAAATGATCAGCGTTATAACAACGGCAATATAAATGATATTGGTTTTAGAATGATGATGAGAAAGAAAATTTTCTAACGAATCCGCTATCCATTCTTCGGGTAGTATCTGGGGATTGCTCATATTAAGTAATATAGTGCTTAGTCTTATTCGAGTTAGCTTTTAAAAGTTATGAAATGATTACGAAATTGGTCTATGCTGAAAGAGATGAAGCAAATGACACTGATAGATATATTCGAATACAGCTTGTATACGTGCACTCAGTGACTTCTGAAGTTTATTCTTGCTATCATCAAACTCTACAAGTGTAGCTTTGCCGCATTCATATTTTTTTGTCACCAGTTTGAAAGCATCCTTACTGCTCTCTACCGCCTTTGAGCAACTCTCAATTTGGCTGTAGGCATTCATCGCCCGGACATAAACCTGCGAGATGCTCTTAAAAAGTTCCTGCTCACTCTTACGCAGTCTGATTTCATTAGCAGCCTTTTCTAAAGTCGCTTTCCGGATATTATTACGAGTGACAAATCTATTAAAGATAGGAACGGTAAGTTGAAGCTGTATCTCCTGACTGAAATTATTCTTTAATTGATCGCTAAGAGAACCATTTTCATAACCATTCGTCTTATAGTAATTTGTACCGACTCCTCCAACCAAAGACAACTGGGGGAAATAGTCAGCACGTAAGGCTCTAATCTTATTTTCCGAACTGTATATTGCAGCTTTCTGAGACATGATCTCAGGATAGACCTTAAGGGCGTTCTCATAAATAGCCTCAGGTGTTGCAGGCATCATTTTACCGAGACTTTCTTCGTTAAACTTCGCAACAGAGATGTTCTCTGAATAATCGAGATTCATCAGCTGGCATAAAGTAAGCCGATCAAGCCGTAAACGATTTAGACTTTCCGTGAGTTTGGCAATACTATTATGAAGAGTAGCCTGTTGCTGTGACACATCAACATAGCTTGCCTTACCCTGACGAAAAAAATAATTCAAACGTGATGCTTGCAACGAGTCTATTTTCACCTGCTCACTATTTATACCTACCGACTCCATGCCAAGAAGAACCTGCATATAAGCTTCTGCTACTTTCATCGAGAGGTCTAACTTAGCCTGACTCAACAAATATTCCTCCTTCCGCATGAGCTCCCTTGCCATCTTCATGCCATAATGCCTGCGGAAACCATCAAACAGATTGATCTCGCCACTGACAGACAGAGTCGTCTGTCTCGTGCTTGTATTTGCGTATGTGTTTTCTGCCGTCAGACTTCGTCCGAAGGTAAAAGACTGGGTTGAAGTACCTGAAATCTTTGGGAGCCACCCTTTCTGCTCTGTGTTATAATCGATCTCTTTGTCCTTGTAAGTCAGTTCCTGAACTTTTATATCAGGGTTATTCAACAAAGCATAATGGATACATTCTGGTAGGGTCCAAACATGCCCTTCAGCCGATAATTTAGCTGAAGTAGCTGACAAAGCTAATGCCAAGACCACACCTTTAATGGAACAACAGTTCCTAAATCTCATATATGTTTTAATTATAGTTTATTATTAATACTCTGACTTTATGATATTCACCTATTCACCTATTTGGCCCCCGACCTATTTAAAGACTAAACAAGAGCCATTGCTATTGTCTAATGTCTAACTGAATAAGGAATTTGTACCAACAGTTTAAAAGTGGCTGCAAAGATAATCAAAAGTCTTTATCCGAGCAAAGACGATTGACAAAATAATTGTTAAAGTCCTATTATTAAGATGCGTTGTTGTAGGTAATTACAACTCATGAAATGACGGAAATAATAATACCCATCATATTACACACTGTATGAGCTAATACACAATATCTAACATCATGATATTTAATATAAAAGTAAGTAATAGGTACAGAGAAAGACAATGCATCTATTCTCACAAAAGAGTCACCAAGATGCATGCAAAAAAACAAGACAGAACTGACAATAATCATAACAGCAGGTTTAAATCCAACCCTCTCCATCATATCAACGAGCCACTTCCTGAAAAGCATCTCCTCTACAAATGGTCCTAATAATCCCATAGCTATAATCGATAGAATTAGAGATAGAGTGCCTTCATTAGTAGAGAAAGGAAATGCTTCTCCGCTAATCTTGCATAGCAACAAAGCTACTAACTGCCATAGCACACCTAAACTTACAGCGGCCATTACAACCTTTGTTTGTAAGGTACACTTAGCAATACTCCACAATTCAAGCTTCTCTATCTTATTTTCAATGAATAAAGCTAATAGAATGAATGTAGAGTAAGCTAATATCATTAAATTAGGAATTAGCTCGGTTCTCTGATTACCATTTTTACTAACAGTTAGCAAAACAAAGGGAGCTGATATTAACACTGATCCTATGAAACATAGGATCAAAAACAATACAATTCTTCCTATAGTCCTTGTTTTATTTATTTGTGGCATAACTCTTGTTCCTTTAGTTTTTTATATTATACATAAAGCCATCGTATTACTTAAATACAATGGCTACGAGTATTGAGTCGGGAATCTAATTAACCAAAGATCTCAATTGCGATATGACCAAGGGTCTGGAATACAGAACCTCCGATATGATTTGCCATGCAAGATCTTGCCCATCTCTCATGTTTCTGTTTTTTCGATTCTCCGCCGTTGACACGGATCATCTCTGAAACTGACATCTCTGTCAGATAGTTGTTTGTTGTAGTTTTCATTGAAACTGAAATTAAATGATTAAACTTGTGTTTACATAAGTTGTCGACTACTTACACTTGCAAATTTACGAAGGAAAAGAGCGCTCCGCTAATTTTCTTTAAAGAATTTCCGTTCCGTGCAAAATTT
>CAJLYG010000166.1 GCA_905210845.1 uncultured Prevotella sp. | reverse complement strand
AAGCCCGATGTACAAAGGGCTTTGACAACCTGTCAACCTATTACATAAAAATTCTCCAGTACAAAGATAGAAAAGCAGATAAGCGGAAGCAAGAATCTTAGCAATCATTTTTACAAACGTTTTCGTGAAGCCAAATGAGCAGAGCCAAGCTTATTTGAACTCTGCCATGGCGAGAAAACGAAGGATGAAATCCAAGCTATCTGTGGCTGTTTCATTTCATCATCGGAAAAGAAACCACAGGAAGAAAGTCTGTATCAACTGGCACTGTTGAACTCGTCCATTGCTAAACAGGTCCAAAGAAGATTTCGAAGTTTCGCACATCTCATCTCAATAAATTAAAAAAGCAGGAAAAGAATTGATGGTCTCATATATTTTTCTTACTTTTGCATCTAAAATCAACAGGATATAAAGCGTCAATTATGAACGTAATCAAAACAACCATCGAAGGTGTAGTCATTATTGAACCTCGTATCTTCCCTGATGAACGGGGATATTTCTACGAGTCATACAACCAGCAAGAATTCGATGAGAAGGTACGACCCGTGCGCTTCGTACAAGACAACCAGAGCAAATCGACGTATGGAGTGCTTCGTGGCCTTCATTTCCAGAAAGATGGGCATTCCCAAAGCAAGCTCGTCAGGGCTGTAGAAGGTCGGGTACTCGATGTTGCTGTCGACATCCGCAAAGGATCACCAACATTCGGACAACATGTGGCAGTAGAATTGTCAGCCGAGAACCAAAGGCAATTTTTTATCCCGAAAGGATTTGCACATGGATTCTCCGTCCTCAGCGAAACGGCTGTGTTCCAATACAAATGCGATGAGTTCTACTGCCCCGAGAGCGAGGGTGCCATTGCTTGGGATGACCCCGCCCTACATATCGACTGGAAAATACCAGCTGAGAAGGTAATCTTGTCCCCAAAGGACTCCCATCATCTTCTGCTTAAAGACTCTGATTACCTTTTCGATTACGGAAAGGACTATTATCGATTGTAAAGAATGGATCCATCCTTACGATAGTTTATAAGATAAAATATCATGAATATATTAGTGACAGGTGCCAATGGACAACTTGGCAATGAAATCCAACGGGTTTCCAAGAACAGTAACGACCATTATATCTTCACGGATGTCTGCGAAGGCTACCGCCATCTTGATATCACGAACCTGCAAGATATCCGTGCATTGGTAGAAGAAGAGAATGTGAAATGCATCATCAATTGTGCGGCATGGACCAATGTTGACAAGGCAGAGAGTTGTCCCGACCTTGTAGAGACCCTGAACGCAGACGCCCCGGAACACCTTGCCATTGCCATGAAAGAGGTCGATGGCTTGTTAGTCCATATCAGCACAGACTATGTCTTCGGAGGCATTGCATACAACACTCCCTGCAAAGAGGACCAAAAGGGAACTCCTACGGGTGTCTATGGACTGACGAAACTACATGGTGAGCAAAAGATCATTGCCTCTGAGGTCAAGCACCTAATCATCAGGACGTCATGGCTGTACTCTGAATTCGGGCATAACTTCCTGAAGACCATGCTCAACCTCACGTCAACCCATACGCAACTGAAAGTAGTCTTTGACCAATGCGGTACGCCCACTTATGCAGGTGATCTTGCTAACGCCATCTTCGACATCATCGAGCATAGGAAATACGAAGGGAATGAAGGCATCTACCATTTCTCCAACGAAGGGGTATGCTCATGGTATGACTTTGCCAAGAAAATCGCATCCTTGGCAGGACATCAGCAATGTGACATACAACCTTGCCACAGTGATGAGTTTCCATCACCCGTCACCCGCCCTGCTTATTCCGTCCTCGACAAGACGAAGATCAAGAAGACTTTCGGCATCCAGATTCCCTATTGGGAGGACGCGCTCATCACCTGCATGAAAAACATGGGTGGTTGCTCAGGATGTCATAACATATAAAAAGTAAAAGTGTCGCCAAAATAAGGATCTATGAAGAATATCGTATGTTTCATCTTAAAAGACAAGCAACCATGAACTATAAAAGAAGCATTATCATCACAGGCGGAGCAGGATTCATCGGCTCCCATGTCGTTAGACTGTTCGTCAACAAATATCCAGATTACCATATCATCAATCTGGACAAATTGACCTACGCAGGTAATCTTGCCAATCTCAAGGACATTGAGGATCAACCTAATTATACCTTTGTCAAAGGTGATATCTGTGACTTTCCCCTGATCAACCGCCTGCTGCCAGAATATCAGGTAGATGGAATCATCCACTTGGCTGCCGAAAGCCATGTCGACCGTTCCATCAAAGACCCTTTCACCTTTGCGCATACCAATGTTATGGGAACGTTAACCCTCCTGCAAGCTTGCAAGCTCTATTGGGAATCCTTGCCCGAGGGATATGAAGGGAAACGCTTCTACCATATCTCGACGGATGAGGTGTACGGTGCCCTTGACATCACCCATCCTGAAGGTATCGAGTCGCCATTTACCACGAAGGCCTCTTCTGCCCATCACCATGCCTACGGGACTCAGTTCTTTACAGAAGAAACCAAATACCAGCCTCATAGCCCCTACTCTGCTTCCAAGGCTTCTTCCGACCACTTCGTACGCGCCTTCCACGACACATATGGACTGCCTACAATCGTGACCAACTGCTCAAACAACTACGGTCCCTATCAATTCCCAGAAAAGCTCATTCCACTTTTCATTAATAATATCCGTCATCATAAACCGTTGCCTGTTTATGGAGAAGGACAAAACGTACGCGACTGGTTATATGTAGAAGACCATGCACGCGCCATTGACCTGATCTTCCATCAAGGACAAATTGCCAATACCTATAACATCGGGGGCTTTAACGAATGGAAGAACATCGACATTGTCAGACTACTCATCAAAACCACCGACCGTCTATTAGGGAGAAAAGAAGACGAAGACCTGTCGCTGATCACCCATGTTGCCGACAGAAAAGGGCATGACCTACGATATGCCATTGACTCTCGCAAACTGCAAAGGGAACTTGGCTGGGAACCCAGTCTGCAATTTGAGGAAGGAATCGAAAAGACCGTGCTGTGGTATCTCAGCCATCAGGACTGGATGGACAACGTTACTTCAGGCGACTACCAAAAATACTACGAGAATATGTACGGGAATAGATAATTGTCAATCTTACCTTATTAAGTAAAATTAACGCGTTTTGAGAACAACGTGCATGTATTTTTTGTAATTTTGCATTGTTTTAGGTATAATATTTGTTATTAGCTTGAAAATCAAGCAGTTAGAAGATTAAGGTTGAAAGATGAGACAATTAAAGATTCAGAAAAGCATCACCAATCGTTCGAGTGAGGCATTGGACAAGTATCTCGTAGAGATTGGGCGTGCGCCACTAATTTCCATAGACGAAGAAATCGAACTAGCTCAGAAAATCAAGAAAGGTGGAAAAGAAGGGGAAAGGGCTAAGGACAAATTGGTGACAGCCAACTTGCGGTTTGTCGTATCTGTAGCCAAGCAATATCAGCATCAAGGACTTACGCTCACCGATTTGATCGATGAGGGCAATATAGGCCTGATCAAGGCTGCCCAGAAATTTGACGAGACACGAGGATTCAAGTTCATCTCATACGCTGTATGGTGGATACGTCAGAGCATCCTGCAAGCCATCGCTGAGCAGAGCCGTATCGTGCGCCTCCCGCTGAACCAGGTTGGTTCCCTGAACAAGATCAATCACGAAATTAATAAGTTTGAGCAGGAAAACCAGCGGCATCCTTCCGTATCGGAACTTTCAGACGCTACTCATCTTGATGAGGAGAAAATTGGGCAAAGTCTGATGGCTGACGGTCATCACGTCAGCATTGATGCTCCTTTCCAAGATGGTGAAGATAACTGCATGTTGGATGTAATGCCGAGCGGCGATGACAGTAGGACCGACCGGCAGGTTGACCATGAGAGCATGGCGCAGGAATTAAACTCCGTGCTCAATAAGGTCTTGAAAGACAGGGAGATTACTATTATCCGTGAATGCTTCGGTATCGGTTGCCACGAGAAAGGACTTGAAGAGATTGGTGACCAGTTAGGTCTCACACGCGAACGTGTGCGCCAGATCCGCGAGAAAAGTATCGCCAAGCTCCGCGACAGTGGCAATGCAAAGATCCTGATGAAATATTTGGGATAGTTCAGCGATCGTGTCTAAAAAAAAGACATTTTTTCAAACCTGATAAAATCCCTGCCTTTTTGATGGAGGTAGGGATTTTTTTTGTACCTTTGCTGATATGGAGAAAGCGAAGATACGTTACATGGTTGTCCTACTGTTGGTCGGACTCTTGTCCAACAGTAGGATATCAGCAAGGGTACGACCGGATACCCTCATGTTGAAACGCGTCTTTAGCTACAAAGAGAAGTATATCACGACACACGCCTTTGAACCTCAGATCACTTATACCTACCAGCGTTCAACCATTAAGATCAACAAACGGAATATAATCCTATTGGCTGTCCCTTCCATGTACGCAGTTGCCCATGGCGGTAACCGAGAATATATCACAGAGGATTATAACAAGGTTATTTTCGATGAGCCAAATGTCGCCAACTCAAGGACACTCGTCAGGTTCACGACAATCCCGCACAAGCGCAAGACATTGCCTACCCTGCTGAAATACCTCACGCCGAGGATCTACGACGAGACCATGATAGAGAACTCCATGCTGTCTCCTTTCAACCGCAACAATAAGATCTACTATAAATATAAGGTGTCTTTTCTCTTCAATGGAACGGCAAGGGTCGAGTTCCGCCCGAAGACTGACAATACGCAACTCCTTCGGGGATACGCGCTGGTTGACTATGAGACGGGAAGGGTCAGGACCTGCAAGTTGCAAGGAGAATATGACATGGTGAGGTTTGAATTGCTGATGAACATGAATAAGGGTGGATACAAATCCCTGCTGCCAGTAGACTGCGACCTGAATGCCACATTTAAGTTCATGGGAAACAATACCTCCGCCCATTATAAGGCATATTACCTCATGCCACAGCTGCTCAACGATTCCTTAAGCAATAGCAACGACTACCCGCTGATCGAGCGGGTCAGACCAGATACACTACTGCCTTGGGAGAACAAGATCTACGACCGGTATTTTGAGGAAAAGAGCAGGAAGGACAGTATCGAATCAAGACAGGAGAAGAAAAAGGATGCCTTCAAGACCTTTATGTGGGATATCATCGGTGACCATTTGGTGAACCGCATTAAAAGAACTTTCGGGACGAATAACCAGGGCTATCTTCGTATCAACCCTCTTTTAAACCCGCTCTACCTGGAATATAGCCATTTGCGGGGACTGACTTATAAGTTTGATGTCAGGATGGCCTATAACTTCTCTGCAGAACAGGAGCTATCCCTGCGTATCAAGGCTGGATATTCAATCAATCAGCATTATTTCTATTACCAATTCCCTCTGATGTATTACTACAACAAGAAGCGAAATGGATACCTCTTGGTCGAAGGGGGTAATGGGAACAAGATCCGTAATACCCTTGTCGTAGACAAGTTACGCGACACAGGTCCGTACACAGCCAACTGGGATGCGAGGAACGTGGATGTCTTCGACGATAAATATCTCAAGATCGTCAACAACAACGACCTGTCGGATCAGTGGAGCCTCCAAGTGGGGGTCATCACGCACAAGCGTATGCCGGTAAACAGGGAGCCCTACGAGAAATCCGGGAAATCCATCTCCTATCGTACCTTGGCTCCCTTGTTTGAACTGGAATATCGCCCGATGGGATGGAAAGGCCCTATCATCACGCTCGACTATGAAAGGAGCATTGCCAACATCCGCGCTTCCAATATCCGGTATGAGAGATGGGAATTAGACGGGCAATACCTCCTCCACCTGAAACGGTTGCAGACCGTCTCCATGCGATTAGGATCCGGAGTCTACACCAATCAATACAAGGATTCTTACTTCCTTGACTTCACCAACTTCAGGGAAAACAACATCCCTGGGGGATGGAATGATGAATGGAGCGGGGAATTTGAATTGCTCAGTTCCTATTGGTACAACAACTCCAATTACTATGTCAGGGCCAATGTTACCTACGAGACGCCGATGTTGCTAACAAGCTGGGTACCTTTAGTAGGGCATTTCATCGAAACAGAACGGCTCTATGTCAGCGCCTTGAGTGTCAAGCACCTATGCCCTTATGCAGAATTCGGCTATGGCTTTACTACTCGACTGTTCTCCATGGGACTGTTCGTCGCCAACAAGAAATGGAAATTCGACGCCTCGTCCAGCATGGAAAGGAACATGTCATATCGCAGTGCCCGGCCCGTCTGGTCCTTGTTGCCGGAAAGGTTCAGACAGCAATTAAGGCCCGAATCAACGGTTTCGTCGTAGCGTCCGTTTTCATCGAGCCTTACATGATTGATGGTAATTGCCGCAGCGTCCATTGCAATGCGGGTGTTGATGGCCGTCATGATCGTCCGGTCATTACTTCGGTTCAGCCTTACCCGGTCAGGCCGGTAGCTGTATCCTTCGCCGCTTCTTCCGGGGGGATCCCGGTTCAAAAACGCATTCCAGGCGTGTCTCAGTCTGGAGCCAAAGGTTTGTGATGCCATTTTGATTTCCTCCAGACCTTAACTGTCTTTCTTGTCGTCGTCTTTCTTGTCGTCGTCTTTCTTCTGCTGGTTTCCGCCAGCGCTTCCGCTCACAATGGCGTTCGCCAGATCAGGGTTCTTGAGTTCCTTCGTGATGAACTGTTTTGCTGCGTAGCTCATAGCACCGGAAGCGGCCTTGGTCAAAAACTGCTGGGAAGCGTTCGTCATTACGGTCTTCACAAAGCTCTGCCCGCTGTATACGTCCTTCCGCAGCTGTTTCACGTCCTTCTGGAGCTTGAGCCGCTCTTTCTCGGCTTTCAGTTCCTTGTTGGGGTCGTCCGCCCGGATGTTGGTCTGCCCCTGAAGATCCCGGTACTGCTTTTCCATTTGCAACCGGTTGATCCGTGCCCGCAGCTCTTCGTCCGAGTAGTCCTCGGCCTTGCCGCCCTTCCGCTTCGGGGCATACTCTGTCTTTGCAGTCGCACCTTCACCGGCGTTCCCATCCCCGGCATAGTGCTTCTTTACGGCTG
>CAJLYG010000165.1 GCA_905210845.1 uncultured Prevotella sp. | reverse complement strand
GTTATCTTCCTAAACCCGCTTTATACTCTGTGTTGCCTCCGGTGAAGCGACCGTAGCCCAAGAGGATACCGTGGTGCATGACGGTATAGTCGTTGTCATGGTCATGCCCGCAGAAGATACCCATCACGTCGCCGCCCATTTTCATGGCTGTGAACATGCCTGAGTTCAGTTTCGGGGCACATGCTTTCTCCATCCGATGGCCGATGAGGATATCATCTTCGGTCTGTGCAGCCTCGTTAAACTCTGGCACAGGAATATGGAAGAAGGCAAGGGCGGGCAGGGGCTGGCCACAGACAAAGAAGTCAGCTGGCCGTTGTTGGCAGTCGTATAGGCAGCGCTTTTCTCTCGGTACCAGTTCACTTGGTCGTAAGTGAGCCAAGCATATCCTTTCTCGCCCTTGAGTTGATGATTGGCATAGCTGTGTGAGTCCATGCAATACAGGACGGCAGCAGTTCCTTTCCCCTGACTGGGTGCGATCTCCAGGGTATAGTCGGGCGACGGAGCCCCCTTGCGGTCGGGCTGGATGTTATGCTGGGCAGTCCGGATGATGTCATAGAGTTGACTGTTGTCGAATCCCTGTTCCTCGTCATGGTTGCCGAAGAGCATCACGAATGGGACCCCTGTCTGTGAGATCGTCTCCAACAGGGAGCGCATGGCGGCATCCCCAGGACGGGAATAGACATTGTCGCCCGTGAAGATAAGGAGGTCGGGCTTCTCGGCTGCCGTCACTTCCCGGATGCACTGAAGGGCAGCGTCCGACCGCGGGTCACCTAATTTATAATGCACGTCGGTAAACTGAAGAATTTTGAACTCCCCGTTGCGATTGAACTTCAGGGATTGTGCCTGGGACAGCATCGCCATCGACAGGCACAGGAATACGAAAAGAATACGTTTCATGGAATGTTTTTATTTTTAGAACTCCATCTTTCCGTTTTTATTGCCTTTCTTCTTCCCAGCTACTTTCCTCATCGTCAGTCCAGGCATTAGCCTTGGCGTCTGACTCGTCCGCGCCTTTCGTTTTGGACGTACCGTTCCATTCGATGTCACCCAAGAGATTGTTCGCGTTCAACTTGACTTCCTCTGTATAAGGCTTTATATAAGTAGGTTTCATTTTCATTCCCTCCATTATTTGATGAAAACTTTCTTGCCATGATGGATATAAATACCCTTTTGGGTGGGATGGTCGACCTTCATTCCATAGAGATTGTAATACCCATCCTGGTCAGTCTTGTTGGAATCGACCGATACGATGCCCGTGGGCGTGTCGTCTAAATAAAATGACAGGGCCTTTGCCGGGACGGCTTGCCCACAATCCAAGTAGCATTTATAGGCGTATTTGGAAGCGTATGTATAACTGCCCGGGAAGGACGAGACGCTGCTGCTTGGTGCAGAAGTCGTGAAATAACTGCCTTTGCTGACATAAAAAGTGCCACCATTGTAGATGAAATACCGGCTTCCGGTCTTGTTGTTCATGCTGACATCATCGAGCACGCCAACCAATTTGTTGTTAGAGACATCCGCTGTTGCCGGGGATGTCGTGGGTTTCAGGAGGTAAAGCCTGTCCTGACTGCCATATAGGATCAATCCCGTCTTTGCCGGCACGATGCCCGATGTCAGTTTTCCAGTGACCTTCATGTTGCCTGTCCCTGGGTCCGTGACCGTGGTTGCCTGGTAAGCCTTTAGGTCATTGCCACTTGTGATGTCCTCATAGTTCGCATCCACGACAAGCGTACTGTCTAAATTGATGTTGCTCTCATAGGCAAAGGTCTTGCCCGTTGCCTTGTTGAGATTGACGATCGGGCGGATATCAGACGGCCAGTTGTTGTTTTGATAGGAAAGTTCTGCACCCAATGGGACGAATACCTTTAAGTCGTTTCCGCAATAGCTGAAGGTCTCTTTCCCAATTTGGTATCCGGATGTCTTTAATGAAAAGACCTTGCTAAGATGTGTACAATGAGAAAATTGATTTCCGTCTTCACGTTTAGGCTCAGATATGGTTACGCCGGGCATTAACACAACGGTAGTTAGTCCTGAACAATTCATGAATGCTCCATAATCTATGTTCGTTCCATCAGGAATGTCGATGTATGTGAGTTTTGAATCTCCGTAGAAAGCAAACGAACCGATGTAATTGAGACTCGATGGAAATGTGACCACAGATAAACTCTTGCAAAGTCGGAAAGTCTCGCTTTCTATCCTTTTTACTCCTTTTGGAATATGGACACTTGTGAGCTTGGAGCACTGTCGGAAGGCATCTTGTCCGAGGTCAGTCACGGCCTTGGGTATTTCGATTCCCTCTAAGGAGGAGCAGTCGAAGAAAGCGTATTCAGGGATAGATGTCAGTCCTTGCGATAAGGTTACCTGGGTAAGGAAATCGCATCCATTAAAGACATACTCACCTAAGGAGGTCACCTGATCGCCCATCGTGACGGTCTTTAATTTCTTACAAGAAGAAAAGGCATACGGACCAATAGCTGTCACCGATGAACGGATGGCATAATCTGTTGTCGTCTTGTTATTCGGATAACGCACCAACTCAGTATTGTTCTGATTGTACAGGACCCCATCCTCGTCGACAGAGAAGTGGTCATTGCCCTCTTCGACGGTAAATGCGGATACGGAGATGGAACTTAAGGCATTGGTTCCAATGGCAGTCAGCGTCTTGGGCAGCTGGATCTGGTCAAAGACAGAGGCGGAATACAGAAAGGCTTCCTTCTCCAGACCGGTTACAGAATACGTGTAGGTGTTCCCATCAATGGTTCGCGAGACGGTGGAAGGGATGATCAACGTCTTTCCATTGACTTTGGTAGCTAATGCTCCCTCGTTAGTACGGGCGGCAACTTCTACCTGATAGGGGGAGGTAGAGGACGTTACCTTGAAATACATGCCAACGGTTTGGGTGCTTCCCGCATTGTCAATGTACTGAATATCTGCGGTAAAGACATCGTTTAACGCACACCAGCCCAACAGGGGCAGCCATGCTAATACGATCAGAATCAATCTTTTGTTCATGTTTTAACTATAAATAAGTAGGAGAAGCTCATTCATGAGGTTTCCTGGTTGATATTTATCATTCTACTGTTCTATATAATACCTTTTACTGTTCTATATAATATCAGTGTGATGTTGCTATTGGTCGCCAAATATACACTATTGATATAGGTAATAGGATTCCGTTCTATTTTTTGGCAAAGATACTGCTTATTCGTAGGGAAGTCGTTATATCTTCTTGTTATTTTAAGAAACTATAGATAAATTAACTAAAAATAACAGAGTCTTTGCGCCGTGATCATTCGGAGGGGCGGATCTTTTTGCCGTTCTATTCATAAAAAACAAGGGAAAAGTTTGATGCTGTTGTTATTTTAGTTATATTTGTGCCGGAATATATCAAACTATTGTAACGAAACCAGATCGCAATGAAGAAACTAATAAGCTCAATGTGCCGTTTCGGCATGTATCACAAGAAAGTGTTGTTCTTCGTATGGATGAGTTGTTGCCTGATCCCCGTGTATCCACAGTCATCCCCAGCCAAGATGAACAAGGCATGGGGGAATTTGGGAAAAGGGTTCTATGCGAACCCTGTCTTGCCTACAGATTGCAGTGATATGGACTGCACGCAGGTGGGTGATGACTATTACGCGATATGCTCAACCATGCAGTTCTCCCCCGGAATGTTGATCCTGCACTCTAAGAACCTTGTCGACTGGGAGATAGCAGGGCATGCCGTGCGCGACATTACCCAGATTTCGCCAGAACTGAACTGGAACAGGATGAACCGGTATGGCAGAGGCGTGTGGGCGGGAGCCATACGATATCATAAGGGGAAATACTATATCATCTTCAGTACAGCCGACGAAGGGATCTTTATGACATCTGCTGATCATCCGTCCGGTCCTTGGAGCGACCTCACTTGCTTGCGTAGGGAAGCAGGATGGGATGATCCTTGCATCATCTGGGATGAGAAAGATCAGCCATGGATGGTTGCTACTTACTTTAAAGATAATTATAAGACTTCTCTCTTCCGCTTGTCTAAGGACTTGAAATCCATAGAACCGGCATCGCCCATTTACGTTCAGGAGGGAAATGGGCGTGAGGCAAGCAAGCTCCTTTCCCACGATGGATGGTACTATTTGTTTTATAGTGAGTACACTCCGGAGGAAGGGAGATATGTCATGGTCAGGCGTTCGAAGTCCATGGACGCGCCTTTCTCCGAAGTAAAGCGACTGACACGGAACACACCTGGCGACCAAGAGCCGAACCAAGGAGGCATTGTTCAAGGGCCTGACCATCACTGGTACTTCTTCCTCTGCCATGGCAAGGGAGGATGGGAAGGCAGGATGGCAAGCTTGTTACCCGTCACATGGCAAGAGGGATGGCCATCGATTGGAGCCGTTCAGGATGATGGCATCGGGACAATGGTCTGGAAAGGAGCAATACCGGGACGGTCGTATTCCTACCCGATGGGAGTTCAGGAGAATTTCGATCAGGGCAAAATATCCGAGGCTTTGGAATGGAACTATCAACCACGCACCGATTGCTATTCCCTATCAGCCCGGAAAGGATGGTTGCGGATGAAAGCTTTCCAACCGCTGCGAGCTGGCGACTTCCTGTCGGTAGGGAATATCCTAACTACTCGGATCTACAAGACAGTCTATAATCAAGCCGTCACCTGTATTGACCTGTCGGGCATGCGCGATGGCATGCACTGCGGATTGTGTCATTTCACGAAAGAGGCGGGGAAGATAGGCATTGTCAAGCGAGGCGAAAAGTTATATCTGGAATGCCTGACAGACAGTGGGACGAAAGAAATCCCCCTTCGTCCCATACGAAAGATTTGGTTGCGATCAACATGGGACAAAGAGGGACTCTCTCATTTCTCTTATAGCTTAGATGGAAAGGCTTTCACAACTTTCGGCGGATCCTATCAGTTGAAAAGAGGATTGGACAGAGGCGACCGAATAGGGTTATACAGCTATACCGACTCCACGGAAGGTGGATATGCCGACTTTGATTATTTGCACTATCAGCTGCAATGATCCCTTATAGGTCATCCTCAATCGCCACACTCTTGGCATAGGCAGTGCTCTTTGCCTCGAAGAAGTCGGTCTTCACCATGTTGGCATTGGAGTAGAGAGCTACCCATTTCATGTTTTCCGGTTCCGTGCGGTTATCCTCAAACAGATAATCGAAGCCCAGACTGTGCCAGCGTTGGTTGCCGAGGTAGCGAATATAGTCGCTGACCATCTGCGTGTTCAGTCCGCTGATCTCATCACCGATGACATATTGTCCCCATGCGATCTCTTGCCTGACGCCTTCGAGCATCATCTGGCGGTAGGTCTCTACTTTTTCCGGCGTGAACATCTCCGGCTCTTCCTTCTCCAGTTCCTTGATGATATTGCGGAAAAGCCACAGATGGGTGTTCTCGTCGCGGTTGATGTATCTGATCTCTTGTGCCGACCCAGGCATCTTGCCGTTACGGCTGAGGTTATAGAAGAACATGAACCCACTATAGAAGTAGATGCCTTCCAAGATGAAGTTGGCGATCAAGGCTTTCATCAGGGACATCTTGTCCTGATGGTCGTGGAACTCATTATAACAGTTGCCGATGAAGGTATTGCGGCGAAGCAGGTGCTCGTCGGTCTTCCATTGGTAGAGAATGGAGTTGCGCTCCTCAGGACTGCAGATCGAGTCGAGCATATAGCTATAGCTCTGACTGTGCACGCATTCCTGGAAAGCCTGGATATGCAGGCAGAGGTTCACCTCATTTGCCGTGATATACTCGCTGATGCAAGGCAGGTTATTGCTTTGCAGGGAGTCGAGGAAGACCAGGAAACTCAGGATCTTGTCGTAAGCCGTGCGCTCCGCCTTCTCTAAGTGTGGATAGTCCTTGATATCCTGCGAGAGGTTGATCTCTTCCGGAATCCAGAAGTTGTTCATTGCCTGACGGTACCAGTTGCTGGTCCAGGCATACTTCACATTGTTGAAGTCGTTCAGGTTGGTGGTGTTGCCACCAATCATCCTGCGTAGGCGCAGGTCGGTGTCACCGTATGGATTGAATAATCCATTACGCTTGATGGTATCGCTCATATTGCTTGTATTCCTTATGATCGTTACTGAATTGTTGTCTTAAGATGCGCAGCTCTCGCATTCTTCAACCTCCAAGGACTTGCTGCGTACATAATAAATGGTCTTGACGCCACATTCCCATGCCAAGAGATAGAGGTTGAGCAGCTTGCGCATGGTGAAGTCGTTGGTAATATACAGGTTAACGCTCTGCGCTTGGTCGATATGCCGTTGGCGAACGCCTGCAGCCCTGATGCTCCATTGCTGGTCGATGAGGTATGCCCCTTTGTACATCCAATACGTTTTGTCGGAGAGCTCCGGGGCGACACGTGGCAGCATGGCTCCTTTCTTCTCCTCTAAGAAGAACCGTTTCATGACGGGGTCCACGCCTGCCGTGGTACCCGCCAGGATGCTCGTGCTGCTGGTTGGGGCGATGGCCAAAAGATAGGCATTGCGCATTCCCTGGCGTGCCACTTTCCCCTGCACGGCTTTCCAGGCATCAGAAGAATATCCCCGTTTTTCAAAATAGGCACCTGTCTGCCAGTCACTCCCTTCAAAGAAAGCATAGCTTCCGCGCTCTGCGGCAAGGTCGCTGCTGGCTTCAATGGCTGCGAGGTTGATCCGTTCGAAGACATCATTGGCAAAATCTAAATGCGCGTCACTTTCCCATTTGATATGTCTTTTTGCCAAAGCATGGTGATATCCACTCACGCCTAAGCCGATGCTACGATAGCGTTGGTTGGTGATCTTCGCGTAGGGGACGGGATAGAAGTTGAGGTCGATGACATTGTCCAAGGCCCTGACCGCCGTGCTCACGATATCCTTCAGCCGAAGCGAGTCCTCTAAGGGGATATGCCCCAAGGACAAGCTTGCCAGGTTGCAAACCACAAATTCGCCGGGACGAACCGTCCTAACCACTACGGTCTCTCCGTCAACAGACTTTACCTCGGTCTCTGCTTCCGAGATCTCGCGCATGTTTTGCGCGATCTCCGTACATAGGTTAGAGCAGTAGATGATGCCTTGATGAGGGTTGGGGTTCGCGCGGTTCACCGTGTCACGGTTGAACGCAAAAGGCGTGCCCGTCTCTA
>CAJLYG010000164.1 GCA_905210845.1 uncultured Prevotella sp. | reverse complement strand
CGGCTGGCCGGAGGATCAGTCGGATGATGTCCTTAATGGTCATGACACGACGGGACAGCTGGCGATCAGCCACACATTCGAAATAGCGGCGTTCCCATTCCTCCCCATAGAAATCCTCCAAATGATAGCCTTTAACTTTCCATATCTCGTTGGGGCAGAACATCGACCAGGACTGGTTGAGGTCTTCCTTCGCCATTTTCCAGAACAAGTCGGGATAGCAAACAGCGGGGAAGATGTCATGTGCTTTCATACGATCGTCCCCATTGTTGGTACGGATCTGTAAGAACTCCGGCAGGTCTTTGTGCCATACGTCAAGGTATACAGCCACGGCCCCTTGCCTGACCCCTAACTGGTCGACCGCCACGGCAGTGTCGTTGACGAGCTTGAGCCATCTCACCACACCGCCAGCGGCACCCTTGAAACCGCGGATGCTTCCACCCGTGGCACGTACCTTGCCGAAATAGAGCCCCATTCCTCCACCATATTTGCTGACCTGGGCAAAGTTGTCTATGCTTCGATAGATGCCTTCCAAGGAGTCAGGCACGGTGTCGATAAAGCAACTCGACAACTGATGGAGCGGCTTACGGGCGTTGGCAAGAGTCGGAGTAGCCATTGTAACCTGCAGGAGACTGAGCATATCGTAGAACTTCCTCGCCCACATCATCCTGTCTGTCGGCTCGTTCATGGCTAAGTGAAGGGCAATGCCTAAGAACATTTCCTGAACAGTCTCGATCACTTGATGGTCGAAGGTGTGCAGGAGATACCGTTTCGCTAACAGGTCGAGTCCGGAATAGTTGATGAGATGGTCCCGACTGTCGTCTATCCACTTGGCGGCTTCGTTGATCTCCTGTTCCGTATACGCCTTGAGGATATAATCTCCATAGAGATGGAGAGAGGTGAGCAACCTTATCTTCTCGTAAAACCCACTGATGCCTTCTCTCTGTTCTATGGACTGTATGTCACGGTGAAGCTGGAAGTCCATGAACCGAGCCGCGATATATTCCCATTTCGGAGCCTCTTGGGTGGTGAGTTCCACGAATAATTTATATTACGGAAGAGGCAGGGACGACGCCATCATGAAAGAATGGAGGCGATGGCGCGTGTCAGTATGCGACTTGCCCATGCCACTTTCCTTCTCAGCTAAAAGAGACAAGGCATATTGCGGCTCCGGGAAATCATGAGAGATCCCTCTTAACACCTCCTCAATGCCATCGCCCCCCATCAGCGAAGCCATCCGCTGCATCAGTTGACGCTGTTCTGTGCGCTTGTTCCTGAACAGGATATAGCTCTTTGCCTCGGCATAGTAACCATGCTGCATCAGCTGTTGCTCCACCATATCCTGGATCCGTTCCACCTCTCGGAGGCTCTCCTCTTTCGTGAGCATAGTCTCCACGGCTGCAACGATGGCCCTGATGTCATCAGGGTCAGCAACCTTGCCCGTCGAGAGGAAGCTCTTTTCGATCGCCCTCTCTATCTTTTCTCCCTTGTAAGGTTCTGATGTGCCATTGCGCTTGACGATGAAGAAGGAAGCCTGTGCACCTTTCATGTTGTTCTCTTTCATATTGTTGACCTTGATATACAGGAATTATCGTTTGTAATAAATCCTATTTTGAAAATAGTTGTGCAAAGGTACAATTAAAATGTCGTCCATCAAAATAAAACCTATTTTATTTTGCATTTCTCTCGATTTGCACTCTCTTTAGATAAGATAGGCTTCATCTCGGAAATGAAAATAAAATCAATTTTATTTTGCATTTCTCTCGATTTGCACTCTTTTTAGATTAGATAGGCTCTTTTTCGCTCTTGCCAGTTGTGTCAACCTTTGACAACCTTTGTCAACCTAAAAACAGGTTGCAAGCCCGATGTATAAAGGGTTTTGACAACCTGTCAACCTATTTACGAAAAAAAACACTGTGAACAATAAAATTGTTCCAGTCAGTTGATACGCAAGGATCCATTGACTGGAGAAGAACATCTGTGTTATGCTGCGCTTCTTCTTTTCGAGAAGGATGACGCCTTGGTCATCTACTGCGCAAGATACAGGATTGAGCTTCTGTATCACCAGTGAAGTTATGAGGATTTTCAAAATAGGTAGCCGCCAACAAGTTATTCCTCTAAGGAGAATGCTAATTTCGCTAATTCTTGATTTCTTTGAGATAAAAGGAAATAATCCAAGAAATCAGTTGGATGATAAGGATATTTTTCTTAGCTTTGCAAACAGAGCTGTCAACAAGAATCATCGCAAGGAGAACGGTCCTCAATCAACACTTTTTGTGTTGTGGACTCTCAAGGAAATCCTAAGACTAGGTTTAAGTCAAAAGAAGGAGCTAAATATTGGGAAAATCAATAGTGATTATGGAAACAAAGTATTGTAGAAGTTGTGGGTATAGATTAGGTTTTGAGCCATAGGTAGATGACGAAAAAACTCCAACCTATGAAATAGGCAAAACTATGATGATAAAAAAACAAATAACGGTTTGCAAAAAAGATGCAGAAATTATAATCTTTCCTGAATCTAAAAATGAAATAGGTTTGTGGATTGCTCATCCTCCATGTTATGTGGTCTCTATAAGTGATGTTCGTAAAATGGAAACTATGATAAACACAGCATTGCAATATAGCAATTCAGGGATGCCTGTGAATGCTGAGACTGCAAAGAGCGTATTAAAGGATATGCGCATAAAAAGTTGGAATTCATTATATAAATCGCATAAGATAATTAGTTATTCTATAGCAGAAGATAAAATTATTATCACACCTTTTGCCTATACACATAGAGGAGTTTTCCCAGATACAAAAGCAAAAGAATCTTTTGATATAGATGATTGTAACCATGCAATTGGATTACTGCTTCGGTTATGATAATATCCAAGTGAGTGTGTTTGTCAAGACCTGTTCACAGCATTCGACCAGTGGACAGAAGTCGTCTATCTACCATAAAAATGAAGAAGGGTGTACCATTCATTCATTCTAATGATGATACACCCTCCAATAGATCGTTCCATTTATGCTTTTTCCGTTGCTTCTTGTTGTACGGGGACTTTGAATTTAGACTGTCCTGCATAGAAGCGGCGGTGTGCTTCTTCCTGTCGTGGCATGGAGAAGTTGCTGACACGTTTCAGATAGCCAATGATACGGGTCATATAGTCTACATTTGTGCTACCGCATTTCGGACATTTGTGCAGATACCGCTTGTCTATATGCCCACAGTCGTTGCAGATCGTGTTGGGGATGTTGAAGGTAAAGTAGTTGCATCCCTCCTTAGCTGCTACTCGGAACAGCTGCCGGTACTGTGCTTTCGACAGGTGCTCCTCTAAGTTCATATGAAGGGCAGAGCCTCCAGTCAGGTGTTCAATGTAGGGTGCTCCATGTAACTTAAACTTGTCCACGATATCCAGGCTGTCGTCCTCAACCACGTAGAAATAGCTGTTGTAACAGTCACGTGGTACGAAATACCCGTCCTCGCGGTCCCATTTGGCATGCTTGACACCTACGTTCTCCGCAGGGATCATCTCGCAATTGAACATCAACTCATTGGAACGGTATTGCTTGTTGTATTTCTCGATAATGCCCAAGATCTCCTGCACGAAGTGCTTGTAGTCATCATTCGGGCTGATCTTCAGTCCCATGAACTCGGCAGCCTCAACCAAGCCGTTGATGCCAATGGTCAAGTACTGGCGCTTGATATTGATATAGCCCGCATCAAACAATGGCAGCATCCCGTGTTTCTGCAATTCTTTCAGGTTTTCGTTGTATGCAATCTGTACTTTATGGCATAGGTCAACGATCTCGCCCAAGTACTTCTTATAGTCAAGTTTATGGTTGACGGCATATTGGATGGTGCGGTTCAGGTTGATGGTCAGCACGCTCTTTGAGCCAGTTGAGACGCCACCGGCCCCTAAGGTGTAGCTGAATCCGTTGTCCTGGATCTCGTTACGAAGTCGACAGCAAGAGCTCAGGGAGTCGGCGTTATCACTCAGATACGTGAAGAAACTGTGTCCCTCGGCGTACATCTCTGCCGCGAAGTCAGCCCATTCCTTATCCTTGCAATCTCCGTTCTCAGTAAGCATTGCCATTGTTTCCACAGGGAAGGTCAGCAAAGTCTTGGTACGTTCCTGGTTGAACCATTTCATAAAGCGTTTCTGCAACCAGCTCAGTCCATCCCAGTCGGGTTGGCTGCCGTCTGGGAAATAGAAGTTCTCGAACAAGGAATGGAAATAATATTTGTCGTAATAAGAGATGTTCCAGAAAACGGCCTGGTAGTTGCGGGCACCGGTTGGCTGGTTCAAAGAGTAGACAATCTGCTCGAAGCAATCGGTGATCACCTTGTCAAGACTACGTTTTTTTAAGGAAAGGTCTACGATATCATTAGCATGCTTATAGTAGTCTTTCCCATACTCCTTTTGGATGAAGTAGTTCATGTACATCAGGAACTCTGGTGTGGCACAGGCACCTGCAAGCATGGAGCTGACCATAAACACCATGTTGATGAATCCTCCGCAGAACGACTTCAGGTTTGTGGGGGCTGTGGAGTTTCCGCCGATGGAGGTTGTCCCGCCAATCAGCCATGGGTACATTGTAATGGAAGCGCAGTAATTAGCGAGGTTTGTCTCGTCATTCTTATAGATAAAGTGATGGGTGAGCTTGTCAAGATACTCGTTAGCCAGTTCCTTCCCATAGATTTTCTTGATGCGATCGGTCAGCATGCGGCGGTTCAGACGGATGAAGTTTGCCTTAGGCAGCTCCCCAATCAAGGTTGCAATGTTCTTGTGCTCCACATTGGCGTTGGCATCGAACTTAGATCCCGTTGCCGCATTGGCAGCCTCCATGTAGTCTTCTAAAAAGTGGAGCTTGGAGAGCGTCTCCCGGTCTTCGGTATGTGCCTGCCGGTAGAGCATGAACGACTTTGCCACTTGATAATATCCCTCCTTCATCAAGGCCACCTCAACCTGGTTCTGGATGTCTTCCACTGTGATATGATCATGGATATCCAAATGGCTGACAATCTTGGATACAGCCCCGAGGTTGGCAGGCTCATTTACTGAATCGAATGCCTTGATGATGGCATTCATGATCTTGTCCAAGGAGAACTGGTCCTTGGAGCCATCGCGCTTCGTAATCGTAAAATTACTAATTTCCATTACTTATGTCTCTTTCTGTTTTAGTTTTACTTTAAACCCTTGTAATTGATTCCCTCAGAATTACGCTGCAAATATACTGCTTTATAGTCTAAGTTGTTTGTTTTGGACAACTTTTTGCAAGTTAAAATATATTAATATTCTGATTATCAATGCATTACAAAATAGAAACGGAAAACTTTTAATTTTTTGAAGATTATCCGCTTGACAAAAAATAAAATTCTCCTGCAAGCTTAGCTTCCACGAAATGACCTTTTTCTGAGGTCAAATCAGCAAGCAAACTTGCAGGAGAAATGCTATTTGTGCGCTCCTATTAGGTAGTTTAGCGTATGGTAATTTCTTCTCCCATATATTTCACCTCTTTCGCATGAGGGGTGCTCCCGATGATGCGCACCTTGAATCTGCGTGAAGTTTCCATGTTTGCATATTCTCCTTCATGGCGTCCAATGGTAAGCGTGTGAGTGTTGTCATTCCATTGGAAGGTAATGCGTGAGGCTTTGCCACGGCGGTAGTCGTTAGTTGTGCCATCGTCCTCATACAGCGTGAATGTGGCATCAGCGCCAGGATATACCCTCACCTCTATGGGCTGGCTGACTTCCTGGCTGGTATATTGCTTGTCAGGACCTATGGGCAGTATGCTCCCACCTTTCACAAAGACAGGAATGCGGTGGGCATCAGTGCACACAGTCTTGCCACCGGCAAAGTGCTGCTCGGTACGTAGATGGTACCAACCCGCTTTGTGCTTGGGTAGATAGGTGTTCCACTGGCTTTTATTAGGTTCTGTCACAGGACTGACAAGTAGGTTGCGACCAAACATGTACTCGTACTTCTGTTTCAGAGCCTCTGTGTCATCAGCGAAATCGAAGACCAAGGGACGCATCAATGTAGAGTTGGAGAAGGTCACGTCTCCAGTGCCACTATAGATATAAGGTAGGAGGCGATAGCGGTCACGTAAATCCTGGGCGATGGCTTGCTGAGCTGCAGTACCATAGTTCCATGGCTCAGTATTGCTCATGTAGCCGTGTACACGCATCAGGGGGAGGTAAACACTGGTCTCTATCCATCTCAGCATGCACTGGATATAGGCAGAATCCTGATACTGGTTTTGAGGACGGAAGAATCCACCCGCGTCGTATGTCCACCAAGGGATTCCTGCAGCTTGCATGCCCAGTCCTGCGGTTATCTGCCTTCGAAAGGCATCCCAGTCGCATCCCACGTCACCTGACCATATCGCGGAGCCATAACGTTGGATGCCAGGAAATCCACTGCGCGTGAGAATCATCGGGCGACGGTCGGGCTGTACCTGTACCAAACCTTCGCTCACCGTCTTATTGACAAGTAGAGGAAAGACGTTGCGCACCCACTCGCCAGGCCATAAACCGCTATTGACCCTGCGCCCTACCAGGTCGTCGTTCTCGGGTTCGGTGGCATCTTGCCACCATGCGTCAATGCCTGAGGGCACAAGTCGTTGACTGAAGTTCTGCCAGTAGAAGTTAGCAGCCTTCGGATTGAAGAAATCTACCCAGTCGGTATTGGAGATATAATATCCTTCTTGTGCCATCTGTTGGCCCAGTTCAGAATTCCGGTCTATCTTGGATCTCGAATTCATGCTGGAACTCGTTGTTGAACTCATAGCGGTGACGGTGGCGTTCCTGAATATGCTCCTTCTTATAGATATTGAACACGCGTGAACCCTGTTTCAGCACACACTCGTAAGCGCCGAGACGCATGGTTCCACCCATGTTTGATATGTTCTTCTGCTCCTCCATGATGTCGATGACATTGTGTGGAGTCTTCTCGTCCATCTCGCGTGAGTTGGCATCCTTGTAGCCCAATACGTTGCGGGCAAACTCGATGACCATCATCTGCATACCCAGGCAGATGCCGAAGGTAGGGATGTCGTGGGTACGGGTATAGTGGGCGGCGATAATCTTGCCCTCGATGCCTCGCTGGCCGAAGCCTGGGCAGATGACGATGCCGTCCTGTCCCTTCAGCTGTTCTGCCACGTTCTCTTCTGTGAGATATTCTGAGTTGATGAAGGTAATCTTCACCTTGTGGTCGTTGTAGGTGC
>CAJLYG010000163.1 GCA_905210845.1 uncultured Prevotella sp. | reverse complement strand
GAGAAATACCAGAAGATATTTTTCAAGAAAACTAAGGAAAAATTCAAGCTGGTGCCGTGAGCGCTAAGACGGGGACATCAGGCTTCAGCTTCCTGATATCGGCAATCTGCAGGTATGAGGGACGGAAATCATACCCCCATTGACTGATGCAATGGGCTTCATCAACGGTGATGAAGCTCACTTTCATGTGTCTGAATTTGGTGATGAAGAGCTCGGATGACAACCTTTCCGGTGAAACATATAAGATCTTCACTCCTCCAAAGATACTATTCTCCAAGGTAGTGATGATCTCCTGTCGCGACATGCCTGAATAAACAGCAGAAGCAAGGATTCCTTTCTGCCGGAGATGCATGACCTGGTCTTTCATCAAGGCGATCAGGGGCGTGATTACGATACACACCCCATCTTGGGCAAGGGCAGGAACCTGGAAGGTGATGGATTTTCCTCCCCCTGTGGGCATTAGTCCCAAGGTATCACGCCCTTCCCCTATGCTCTCAATAATCTGTCTCTGTATACCTCGAAAATTCTCATACCCCCAATAAGTACGTAGTATCTTGAGATATTGGTCTTCATTCATCGTCCTTTAGTTCTTCTTCCTCTTCTTCTGCAGGTCGGATATCTTCTATTTGCAATTGAATGGCATTATGCTTGAACACATTGTCTTCTATCGTATAGACAATGTCGAAACTGCGTTTTGACTTGATGTACCTTGCGGAAGCACTCTGGCCGAATGCAATGCCATTGACCACGCTGCTTGATTTCGAGTCAACTAATTCCAACTTGATATGCTCCTGCTCTCTGCCAACCACCTTGCTCGTGCCATAGTCGTACACGCCCACGGTGCTGAAGAGTGGTTTCTGGTTACCGGGACCAAAGGGAGAGAAGCGTTTGAGATCGTTGTGGAGCTTCTTGGTGATGTCCTTGAAATCAATGACAGCATCGATGTTCAGATTGGCTTCAATTTGTTCTGGATGGATATGCTCCTCCACATATTGTTGGAAGCGTTTGCGGAATTCCTTTAAGTCTGCCCATCGGAGTGTTAGTCCGGCAGCATAAGTGTGGCCACCGAAATTCAGCAACAGGTCCCTGCAGCTTTTGATCGCGGAATAGACATCGAATCCAGTAACGCTTCTTGCTGAGCCAGTGGCAAGATCTCCGTCCCTTGTCAGGACGACAGTAGGGCGGAAGTATATCTCCGTCAGTCGGGATGCTACAATCCCAATGACCCCTTTCTTCCAGTTCTCGTCATAGAGGACAATGCTCGACTGATGCTGCTGACTTTCCAGCTTGGAGACGATCTGGTTTGCCTCCTCCGTCATTTGCTTGTCGATGTCTTTGCGCTGTTCGTTATATTCGTTGATATGCTTTGCTTCCTTCAGGGCTGTGCTATAATCCTTTTCCACGAGTAGGTCAACGCTTTCCTTGCCATTCTCCATTCTTCCCGTAGCATTGATCCTCGGTCCAATTTTGAAGACGATGTCACTCATTGATATTTCCCTGCCACTCAGACCGCAGATATCAATGATGGCTTTCAATCCAATGCTCGGGTTTTGGTTTAGTTGCTTCAGTCCATGGAAAGCTAAGATCCGGTTTTCGTCCACGACAGGCACGATATCCGCTGCGATGCTCACCGCACAGAAATCGAGCAGGGGAATCAGCCGTGAAAATGGAATCCCATTGTTCTTGGCAAAAGCCTGCATGAACTTGAAACCTACACCGCATCCACATAACTCCTTGAAAGGATACTTGTCGTCTTCCCGCTTCGGATTCAGGATGGCGACAGCATTAGGAACCTCCTCATCAGGGACATGATGGTCGCAGATGATGAAGTCAATTCCTTGCGACTTGGCATAGGCTATCTCTTGGATAGCCTTGATGCCACAATCCAGGATAATAATTAATTTTACACCCGTTTCCTTTGCGTAGTCTATTCCTTTTTTGCTCACCCCATAACCTTCGTCATACCGGTCGGGGATGTAATAGTCAATATTGGAATAGAACTGCTGCAGGAACTTGTACACCAATGCGACAGCTGTACATCCGTCTACATCGTAATCACCATATACCAGGATACGCTCTTTACGCCCCATCGCATCATTAAGCCGGTCAACAGCGATATCCATATCCTTCATCAGGAAGGGATTGATCAGATCGGCTAATTGTGGGCGGAAGAAGCGCTTGGCAGCCGACTCGGTGGTAATGCCACGGCGGATTAACAGATGAGCAAGGATCGGACTGATATTCAGCTTTTCACCCAGCTCCTTAGCTGCTTGTCTTTCTTCTGGTGTAGGTGGTTCGTAATTCCATTTGAAATGCATTTATATTGTTTTTATTTTATTCTCTTTCTGGCGGATGCAGACGATGTCGCATATAATCCGCGCCCAAAGATACAAAAATATTATGAGAATGACGAAGGAATTACTTAAAATAAATCTTAATGTAGTTGAAGGTGGGATCAAAAAGGTTAAGTCATGGAAATTCTTGCCTATGAAAAAACGCAGGTTCATAGAGAGCCTGCGTTTCTATTCTTTTCCCTCATGAGGAACTTAGATCCCAAGTTTCTTGCGGATGTCCTTGGGAACTGCATTCTTGTTGACCATGAAGTCCATTGTATTGGCTGCAACGAAAGCCTTGGTCATATACCAGATGCCCTTGTAGTCTCCTGTTTCTCCCCAGGAATTCTTTACCATATAGTATTCTTTGCCATTTTGGTCCTTGGCGATGCCATAGATATGCATTCCGTGGTCATCGGTCAGCTCCCAGTCATCGAAGCGCTCCTGGCGTTGTTTCTGGGTTGGGGTGATCTCAGGTGCTTTGCATCCTAAGGAATCGAGCTTGTTGGTTTTTTGCGTACGGCTCAATTTCAGCCAGTGGGCCATGTCGCTACCTGCGAGACTTGGCATTTTCTTGTTGTCATAGGCATAAGCGAGTCCATGACGGGTAAAGCCTTCTTCAGACACGTCACCGCCCCATGCAATGGTATAGCCCTGCTCAATGGCATAGTCGATAATACGCATCATGTCTTCCATGGGCACGTTCCAGGACAGGGGATTTCGCCAGTTGTCCTGTACTTCGACAGCAAACGCTGTCCAGAAAGGATGGTGAGTATAGCTGGTGAAGCTTACATAGTCGTTGTCCCAGTCGATGCCAAAGCTGGCAGCATAGGATTTCGGTGTATAGGTCTTACCCTGATAAGTAAAGGTTTCCGGGCATTTACCTAAGTAAGCATCAAGGATGCCTTGCAATCCAACCTTCCATTGTCCAGACAATTTTTGGGCCTTGTTTCGTGCTACGGCACCTACATAGGGCTCCATGACGCTGAAGAACTCATTGAAGTTGTTCAGGGAATCTCCGTACAAGCTACCTGGTGCGGGCATGGCAGTCTCAGGACAGATGCCATAGTGTTGGATGCAGTACAAGGGATCATAGGCACTGCCACCTTGGGAGAACTGGCAGTCGCCATGCAGGCGTACCACCTGAATGGCTCTGTCCATGTAGGTCTTGTTGGCAACAAAAGCCTCACAAAGATCCACGGTCTTCCCTGTTTTCTTCAAGATCTCGCTTTCGAAGAACGAGAGGGTAGAGTAGTCCCAGCAGGTACCACTGCGACTTTGGTTCTTGATACTCGTAATGGGGTTAGCTTTCACTGTTGTGAAAATAGGCTTGTTTGCATTTTTCTTTTCCTCTTTCTGGGTCTTAGGATCCTGAGGATTGCTTTTCTGTGGCTGTGCATTCGCACCGATGGCCATCAGTGCGCATAATGCCAAAACAAATACTTTTTTCATTCTTATTAATTTTTCCTTCTATTGATTTATGATTAATGATTTGCCATGAATTCTTCTACGTCTTTGGGATGATAAGGGATGCGGTCCTTGCCTAAGAAGCGGCAACCGTCCTTGGTGATCAGGACATCATCCTCGATGCGGATACCGCCAAAGTCCTTGTAGGTCTCCAACTTATCGAAGTTGATGAACTCCTTGCAATGTCCACTGGCTTTCCAGTCATCGATCAATGCTGGGATGAAATAGATGCCTGGTTCGTCGGTAACGACAAAGCCTTCTTGCAGACGGCGTCCCATACGTAGGCAATTAGTGCCAAACTGATCAAGGATGGGTCGTACCTCTTCGTCAAAGCCGACATTGATCTGGTCGAGTGACTCCATGTCATGCACATCCATTCCCATCATGTGCCCAAGCCCATGAACCATGAACATGGCATGTGCACCTGCGCGAACAGCTTCGTCGGTGTCGCCTTTCATGAGACCGATCTCTTTCAGCTTCTCCGTCATCAGCCGGCAGACCCCAAAGTGGACGTCCATCCATTTCACGCCAGGTTTCGCTACTTCCAGCGCATAGTCGTGGCATGCTTCCACAATAGAATAAATCTCTAATTGGCGTTGGGTAAACTTGCCACTGACCGGCATGGTACGGGTATTATCAGAGCAATAGTTCTCTAAAGTTTCAGCACCTGCGTCGCAAAGGGCGAGACGACCCGCCTCCAACTTGTTCATGGAAGGACTGCCATGCTGAATCTCTCCATGCTGTGTGAAGATGGTAGGGAAGCTGACCATCGCACCATAGCTTTCAGCGATGCCTGTCAGTTGTCCACCAATGTATTTCTCTGTTACGCCAGGCTTGACAAGGCGCATGGCTGTCGTGTGCATCTTATAACCGATAACAGCAGCACGTTCCAGCTCTTCAATCTCCAACGGCGTTTTGGTTGAACGCATCTTCACCACGGCCTTGATCAGGTCCATGCTGGCTGATTCCTTCTGTTGGTTGGGATGGATGCCTAACAGGTCGAAGATTTGCAATTTGATATCTGCCCGGTAGGGAGGCAAGAAATGGATCCTGCGCTTCAGGCGCATGGCATCGTTGCAGATCGTCTTCAACGTCTTCATGGGAGCAGCATGTTCTACGCCAACTTCCTCAGCCATGTCCTGCACGCTGTGAGTAGAGCCATACCAGACAATGTCCTCGATGTCAATATCATCGCCCACGAGGGTCTCCGTGTTGTTATCTATGTCAATGACACCTACCAACCCGTCTCTTTGCTGACCGAAATAATAGAGGAAAGAAGAGTCCTGCCGGAAGGGATAATATCCGTTGTTAGGGAAGTTGGCAGGTGAGTTGTTGTTTCCGAACAACAGAATGACACCGTCCTTTACGAGTTTCTTTAACTCGGCGCGACGGTCAACGTAGGTCTTTTTATCAAACATAATTGTAGGTATTATTAATTGTTTTCATATTTTGGTGACTCGCCATACTTGTTTGCCTCAGGCTTCCCATCCATGATGCAGAAGATAACCGTGACGAGGGACGAAATTGCGGATATGGCGAAGAGTGTACCACTAATGGGATCCGTGAACATCTTCAGCTGATCACTTGGATTGGCGTTGATGCCCATCATGTTATCATAGATTCCACTGAAATGGAGATATACGAGCAATACAATGAAAGATACCCAGCTAACGATGACCCACCATTGGCTATGTCCGCCGTCATGAAGCCGCCGTACGGTCGCCGACAGCGCGAAGAAAGATAATAGTTCCGTAATGATTTCTGAAGGGTAAGCTTGTAAGAATAAAGAAAGGATGAACTGCAGGATCATGATGCAAATTTGAAATGCTAACATGAACCACCAGAACTCTGAACGGCGTGACCGTCCTTTGAAATCGGTCATACGATGACTGGCTAATCGGATAGCCTCGGTAAAGCCTAACGAAGGCTTGGATGTTAATGTACTCATAAATATTATATTTTGGGTTGATAATGAATGCAGTCCTTTTCCTACTTCCTTTTCAGGAGATCGGGCCGCAGCCGCTTGGTTCGCTCATAACTTTGTTCCATTTCCCAGTCTTTGATCTTTGCCTCGTTGCCACTAAGCAGGATCTCCGGTACCTTCCATCCTTTATAGTCGGCAGGACGTGTATAGATGGGTGCGGAGAGCATGTCGTCCTGGAAGCAGTCGGAGAGGGCACTTTGGTCGTCGCTGATGACACCCGGCACAATTCTGACAATCGCATCTGCCATCACTGCAGCAGCAAGCTCCCCACCTGTCAGGACATAGTCGCCAATAGAAATCTCCCGGGTAATGAGATGATCGCGAACGCGCTGGTCAATGCCCTTGTAGTGCCCGCATAAGATGATCAGGTTTTCTTTGAGGGAAAGGTCGTTCGCCACATGCTGGTTGAAAGACTCTCCATCCGGCGATGTGAAGATGACTTCATCATAGTCTCTTTCCGCTTTCAGGGCAGAGATGCACCGATCAATGGGCTCGCATTGCATGACCATGCCCGCGAATCCCCCATAGGGGTAGTCGTCCACGCGCCTCCATTTATCCAACGTGTAGTCCCTGAGGTTATGGAGATGTATCTCTGCTAATCCTTTCTTCTGTGCACGTGCCAGGATGGATTCGTTAACGAATCCTTCTAACATCTCTGGCAATACTGTTATGATATCTATTCTCATGTGTTTACAAAGGTAATCATATTATTTAAAAGTCACAAGTAATTGCCAAAAATTCATTCGAATAAGCTCCTTTCTTTCCCTTCCCCTGAGGCGGGATCCTTTCCGAAACGCTCGATGAAGTCGTCTTCCGACAGGATGGGAATATGGAGTTCCTGGGCTTTCTTGTTCTTTCCCGAGGTAGAGGAGATATCGTTGTTGATCAGGTAGTTGGTCAGTTTGCTGACGCTGCCTGTCACCTTCCCGCCTTGGCTCTCGATATAAGCCTTGAGCTCGTTGCGGTTTTTGTAGTGATGTACGTCACCTGTGATGACGAAGGTCATGTCTTTGCAACGCCCTCCCGTGTCCGTTGTCGAGTTTTGGATGACCTGTACCTCCTTGAGCAGGTTATCTACCCTGTGCCGGTTCCCTTCCTCTTGGAACCATCTGATGAAGGAGGCTGACTTCTCCGGACCGATTCCAGGTATGCTGGCAAACGCATCTGTGCTTCCTGCTTCTTCTGCGCGTTGGATCAGTTCCTTCAGGGGATAGGCGGACAAGAGCCGTTTGCAGACGTCAGTCCCGCACAAAGGGATGCTTAGGGCATATAGAAACTTCTTAGCCTCCACCTGACGTGATTTCTCGATGGAACGCATCATGTTGCTTGCTGATTTTTCTCCGAATCCATCTAAAGATGCCATCTGGACGGCATGGTCGCGCAGATGGTACAGGTCGGCATATTCGCTCACCCATCCCAAGTTGATGAACCGGGAGAGCGTCTGCTCCGAGACTACACCCACAATACTATTCTCATTTCCAAATAAGATACT
>CAJLYG010000162.1 GCA_905210845.1 uncultured Prevotella sp. | reverse complement strand
GTTGGATCGTAGGTCTTCTTCAGGCTGGCGCCAAACACCCAGGCAAAAGCCTGATAGAAACCTGCCTTGACAGGACCCAAGAATGCTTGGATTAGATTATAGGAAGAGGAATTACACTCCCGGTAGACTAACTTGATCAACAACTTACCCTGTTGGTAAGTCAACTTTTTCATTCTGGGAGTATATTCCTGTCTGATACCTTTCTCCACCCGCTTCATATGCTCATCCTTTGCCTTTTTATTCGGCAAAGTCTCTAAATACTCGTAAGTCTCAATGATAATTTGATTCACTTCCTTGGCAATGGGCAGAACTTTTTTCACATTGTAAACCAACCTATTAAAAGCAGCCCGCTGCTGTGCATTCTTAAAGATAAAGGGTGGGTAAACATAGACATTATTCATTTCGACATACTGGATACTATCCTTGCCTAACAATACCTTTCCCACTTTCACCATCGGCACGAAGGTAGGATTATCCATGTCGACCTCCCGATCCTCAGGATTGACATAACCCGGTCGGTCGCTGCCCACCTGAACCTGCGCCTTGACCTGCAAGGCTACAAGACAGGACAAAAATAACAATAATACACCTTTTATCTTCATTGTACAGCGCAAAAGTAGCTATATTTTCCCATTTCAAGAAATAAATTGTATTTTATTTGCTTTATTAATAAAATCAAACTAACTTTGCGGAAGTAACTGCTAAAACCTCATGAAAGCATGAAGAAACTATTATTAACTGCTACGATGGTACTATTTACTATATATACAGTAGCACAAAACCAGCAAAAGTGGGAAAGGCTTTATGAAGAATTGATTTCCCCAGAGGACGAAGATGCCGAATTACAGGAATCCACCTACGAGGTTCTGAGCGACCTCGCAGCACACCCGATCAACCTAAACACTGCCACGCGGGAGGACTTAGAGCGAATACCCATCCTGAACGCCCAGCAGATTGAAGAGATCTGTGAGTATCTGTACCGATATGCCCCCATGCAATCGCTTAACGAACTGATGATGATCGAGTCTTTAGACTACGCACATCGGCAATTGCTCTCTTATTTCGTCTATGTCGGGACTGAAGAGAGACGAGGCTATCCGCCTTTGAAAAAGATCCTGCATGAGGGGAAAAACGAACTCTTAGGGACTATCCATATCCCCTTCTACCAACGAGAAGGGGACAAAGACGCATATTTGGGATACCCTTACAAGCATTGGCTCAGGTACACCTTCAACTACGGTACGTATTTTAAAGTAGGCTTGATCGGCTCTCAGGATGCTGGGGAGCCTTTCCTGTCACGCCAGAACAAATGGGGATATGACTACTATTCCTTCTATGTCGCCCTCAGGAAATTAGGCAGGCTAAAGTCACTCGTGGTGGGAAGGTACCGGATGAGATGTGGGGTCGGACTGGTACTAAACAACGACCTGGGATTTGGCAAGATGACTACGTTAAGTGCTTTAGGAAGATCTTCAAACGAGATCCGCGGGCATGTATCCCGATCGGAAAGCAATTACCTGCAGGGGACTGCCGCGACAGTATCTCTTTCAAAAGGACTTGACCTTACTGGGTTCATATCTTGCCGGGACTTTGACGCCACCTTAAATAAAGAGGGGACGGCTATCCAGACTATCCTAAAAACAGGCTATCACCGCACTCAAAAGGAAATCGACAAGAAACACAATGCCTCACAATTCCTTTCGGGCGGCAACCTACACTATTTCCTCAACGGGTTCCATATAGGATGTACAGGGTTATATTACTCTTTGAGCAAAGAGCTGAAGCCTATCACCCAGCAGCCTTTTCGCCGTTATTATCCTCAAGGGAAATCCTTCTGGAATGCAAGCATTGACTATGGATATATCAGCCGACGATTTACGTTTCAAGGAGAAACTGCCACGGGGAATTGTCATGCTTGGGCGACATTAAACAATACCAGCGTCATGCTCTCCTCTGATTTCTCTTTGGTGGCATTGCAACGTTTCTACTCTTATCGTTACTATTCCTTATACAGCCAGAGCTTCAATGAAGGCGGCTCCATCCAGAACGAAAGTGGAATATATATCGGAGCCAACTGGACTCCCATCCAACACCTCTCCCTCATGGCATATACAGACATTGCCTATTTTGCATGGCAAAAGTACCAAACCAGTGCTCCCTCGCATGCCCGCGACTATCTCCTATCTATTTGTTGGCAATCTCATCCTTGGACCCTTCAGGTGAAGTATAGGCTGAAAAGAAAGGAAAAAGATAATCCACTTGGCGAAGGACTCGTCTGGAAGAATGAGCAACGAGGGAGGATCTCTGCCCAATGGAGCAATCCTACCTGGACCGTCAAGACCCAAGGAGATGTCTCCTATTGCCAATATGGAGGAAAAAGTTTGGGATGGATGACGAGCGAGAACATCGGCTATACAAGTCAGAAATGGATGGTTCATGCCCTCTTCGGGTATTTCCATACAGATGACTATCTCAGTCGCATCTATGTCTACGAGCGCAGCACCCTCTACAATTTCTCCTTTCCATCTTTCTTTGGAGAAGGGATCCGGTATGCCATGATTACCCAGGTCAAAGTCATGCCACGACTTACCTTCATTGTCAAACTGGCGACAACAGATTATTTCGACAGGAATGCCATTGGCAGTGGTCTACAGAAAATTGATCATAGCAGCCAAACAGACTTGACCCTACAACTGAAATGGAAACTGTGAATACCATTTCAGTTGCAAAGCATACTATCATGTAAAGCCTCTCTATAAAATTTTTCTTGCCTTTGGATATTCTTATTATATACCAATTCCAAGTAAACAGTTTGTTGATTATAACAGCTAATTAGCACTTTCTTTTTACTGATAACGATAGCTTCTTTTGTAAAAATCAGTCAAATTATTATAAGGAAATTCACTAAACTTACATTACCATTTTTTACAAGAATTTTTGCAAAAATAATTATAGCATATACTTTATATTTGCAAAACAATAAATATTTAAAGAGAGTTGTTATGGCATTAAATAAGATTATTCTAATATCGGAATGGTTACTTCTTTCTTGTCTTACAAGTACAGGGAAGGAGTATAAACTTATTTATACACAACCCGCGAGCAAATGGGAAGAAGCACTACCTATAGGAAATGGGAGAATTGGTGCTATGGTATACGGTGATCCAATAAACGAGGAATATCAACTCAACGAAGAGACTTTATGGTCGGGATATCCTCATGAGTGGAATAATTCGAAAGCCATAGCAGCTCTTCCTAAAATAAGGGAAGCCGTCAACAATGGTGATTATGCATTAGCCTCTCTATTATGGAAAGAAAATGCACAAGGTCCATATACAGCAAGGTATCTCCCGTTGGGTATTCTCAATCTCCATCAACTATCAGATGGAAAGACAGAAAACTACATAAGAAGTTTAGACCTCAATACTGCCATATCAACTGTAGATTATACTATTAATGGTATCAAGTATCGCAGGGAATCATTTATTTCCTACCCAGATCAAATAATGGTAGTCCATATCACAGCAAGCCAACCCAACAGTATATCCATCGACATTAACTTAAAAAGTGATCTTTGGGCTGAGACTAAGGCTGTATCTAACTATGAACTTTTAATAGAAGGTAGAGCGCCCTATTATGTGGCGAATCGCAATTACGACCTTGATCAAATAAAATACAGCAACCAGTTAGGAATTCGCTTTCTGGCAAAACTGAGAGCAAATATAACTGGTGGGGTATGTACTTCCAGTCGTAATTATCTATCAATAAGGAAAGCAAATGAAGTAGTTATTTTATTTTTTGCAGCTACAGATTTTCTAAAAAAAGATGTTAAGCTCAACAACTGTACATTATCTTATTCCCAAATACTCAAACGGCATCTTCATGATTATCAAAGTTTATTTGATCGGGTCAACATTTCGTTGGGCAGCATCAATCCTGCCAAAGAGAAAATGACAACAGACGAAAGATTACGTTCTTATGCATTGGCTTCCAATGATAACGGACTTATAGAACTCTTTTATCAGTATGGTAGATATTTAATGATTGCATCATCAAGACCCGGAGGGCTGCCAGCCAATTTACAAGGAATTTGGAATAATAGAATACAACCACCTTGGGGCAGTAACTACACTACGAATATCAATCTTGAGATGAACTATTGGATAGCAGAAGAAGCCAACCTTAGCGAGTGCGTCCTCCCTCTATTCGATTTTATAAAACGGCTAGCTATTAATGGCACAAAAACCGCTCATATTAATTATGGTATTGATAAGGGATGGGTGGTGCATCATAATACAGATATTTGGGGACAAACGGCGCCAACAGGCGGCTATAATAAAGACCCAAAAGGAACATCCCGATGGAGTTGCTGGCCAATGGCAGGAGCGTGGCTTGTACGCCATCTCTGGGAACACTATGCATTTAATCTGGATAAAAATTTCCTCTCAGAAACCGCTTATCCTCTAATGAAAGGTGCTGCTGAATTCCTATTGCAATGGCTGCAGAGGGATGATAAAACAGGCCGATGGATTACTAATCCATCAACATCTCCTGAAAATGAATTTTATTATATAAATAAAGATGGAGAAAAACAAAGAGGCAATATCTGCAAGAATTCTGGTATGGACCTCGGTATTACATGGGATTTGTTCACCAATTGCATCGAAGCATCTAAGGTTCTCGGCATAGACAAAGAATTTCGTCAACAATTAGAAAGTGTAAAGACCAACCTACAACCACTTCAAGTCGGTTCCAAAGGACAATTACTGGAATGGGGAGAAGAATATGAAGAGACAGATATTAATCATCGGCATGTTTCTCACCTTTTTGCTTTACATCCCGGAAGAGAGATATTACCAGGCCGAGATAAGGCACTTGCTGATGCTTGCAGGAAAACTCTTGAATTAAGAGGAGATGACGGCACAGGATGGTCTATGGCGTGGAAGGTAAATTTGTGGGCACGTCTTTTCGATGGCAATCACGCTCTAAAAATGCTAAAAAAAGGTCTCAATTATGTAGACACAACATCAACGGTCATGAATGGTGGTGGCGTGTATGCCAACCTTTTAGATGCCCACCCTCCTTTCCAGATAGATGGTAACTTTGGTGCGGCAGCAGGTATTTCAGAAATGCTCGTGCAGAGTCATGCTGGGTATATTCATATCCTTCCTGCACTACCAACCGAATGGCCTGATGGGCAACTCGAAGGTATTAGGGCACGCGGTGGATTTGTGATAAATATTATATGGAAAGCAGGTAAAGTCACAACTTTTTCTGTCACATCAACAGCAGGTGGTACACTGCATTATCGCATTGCAAAAGAAACAGTGATAAAAAAGATAGAAACCCATAAAGGGCAAACAATAAAAATCATATAATCAAGATGGAAATGAAAATGATTCTTTTAACACTAATAGTCATGGCTAATAGCATGATATTATTAGCACAGCCAATTGATGAACAGCGAATAGTAATTCCTAATAGTACACAATTACCACAAGATCGCGTTGCCATCATCGAAGCAAAAGACGGATGGTGGACTGCCTCACAAAAAAACTATAAGAATCGCATGTCATGGTATAATGAAGCTTAGTTCGGATGCTTCGTTCACTGGGGAGTATACTCAGAGCCGGGTGGAATTTGGCATGGCAAGAAAGTATTTGGATACTCGGAACATTTAATGCGTAAAGAGCGTATTCCTTTAGAGCAATATAAAAAGGAACTTGTGTCAACGTTTAATCCTGTTGGATTTGATGCTGACGAATGGATGCAATACGTCAAAGCTGCCGGTATGAAATATTTCATCATTACAGCAAAACACCACGATGGTTTTGCTATGTACCCTTCTGATGCGTATCCTTACGATATTAGGATGACTAAATGGGGTAAGGACCCGATGGAGGCTCTCAGCAAAGCTGCCCATAAATATGGCATTAAATTTGGATTCTATTATTCACATGCCTTTGATTGGGAGGATCCTAATGCACCAGGTAATAACTGGGATTATGATAATCCAGGAGGGGATAATTGGTGGAATAGTTCAAAGAGGGATTTCCTTAAGAATGCCGAGAAATATGTACAAGAGAAATCTATACCACAAATTAAAGAACTTATTCATAAATATCACCCTGATATTTTATGGTTTGATACGCCGAATAAGCTTCCTCTCTACTTAAATATCAAAATACTTAAGGCCATAAGAGAGGTAGATAAAGACAATAATATCGTTATTAACGGTCGACTCGTACGATTTGATGGACAAAATTTGGGCGATTATAGTAATACTGGTGACAGAGCTGCGTTTTTCCACCCAACGAAAGGAGCATGGGAGTCGATACCTACCACTAATGAGTCGTATGGCTACAGTAAGGTAGACACCGTTAGGAAGCCTATAAAATACTTTATACGACTATTGTGCACTGCTGCATCTAAGGGCGGCAACATATTGATGAATGTTGGACCAATGGGCAATGGCAAATGGGATTATCGGGATATATATATATTCAAAGGTATTGGTAAATGGTTAAAAAACAATGGCATAGCTGTATATGGATCGCATCCTTCGGGACTACCCATACAAAGCTGGGGCGTAACTACGCAGAAAGGAGATACTCTTTATGCTCACATCTATCAATGGAAAAATAAAATCATCATAGGGGGACTACGATCTGACATCCAAAAGGCATGGGCTATAGCTCAACCTAAAGCTAAGATTAAAATTCATCGCATAAACAGTAAGGATGTGGAAATAAGTCTACCCAAAGCCCCTCTTGACACCATAAATACAGTCATCGCTCTCGTATTAAAAAACATGAAGGATCCTAATACTATAAGGTTATTGGATGAAAAAGACGACAATACGCTTTACACATTTGATGCCGAATATATCAGCCAAGGATTGAGCTATGGTGACGGGAAGCCTAACCGCAACTATATTAAGGGATGGACAAACAACTCGCAGAAAATTACATGGAATCTTCGACTTAATAAAAAGACTTCGTATGAAATCTACCTCGACTATAACACCTCTACAGACCATGATAAAGGAACTATAAATATTAGCATCGGTAATCGCCAGTTTGAGGTGAATTACGCTCCTTTTCCAGAACTTCACGGCACTAACCGTATCTATATAGGAAACGTAGACCTGGACGAAGGCAACACCATTTGCAAATTAAATGGCATTGCCCATGAGGGAGATGAATATTTACATCCCATCGCTATTTATCTGAAGAAATTAGTGTCCCGTTAAAATCGGGACCAGTTAAATATTAATCAAATAACCCCGGAA
>CAJLYG010000161.1 GCA_905210845.1 uncultured Prevotella sp. | reverse complement strand
GCCGTTCCGGGTTGTATACCATTATCAGGGTCTCCTTTAGCGGGGTCATAGACGTAGCCGCATACATTGCATTCGTACTTTTTCATGTTGTGTTATGTTTTAAATGAATACTTGGCAGCAATGCCAGGCAAAGCTGCCATGAAAGTTTTCTTTTCTATGCGCAAAGATACGAAATGTCATGCCTACGACGACCCCGGCGAGGACCATCCATGCTGTTCCTGGTATTTTGCCAAGGATATAGAGGAAGGCATTATTTTTCTTTTTCATTTTCTAAGGTTGTTTGGTCCATCAACTGCTGCACGTCACTCCACGAGAATTTCTTGCGGAAAGTGATCGTGATATTCTCCTCCTTGAATCCCATTTGCTCCAACAAGGGGATCAACGTATGAGCTGCGCTCTCCCTTGCCGTCTCAATGATGCCCATCTTGGGGATATCCTTGATAATGGCTTCTCGCCCTTGTTGCTCATAATGGGTGAGCTCTTCATCACTGAAGTGTGACCGGGTGATCGCCACGTATTGCTTTACGTCGGTGTGGTTGATCTTGCTACTGGTAAGAACGACCTTCGGATCAGGCAGGATGATCTCTATTTTGTCACCATGTCGCCTGACATTCTTTTCCGAGAAGTCGCCAAAGTCGATGTATGCCTTGACCGTTGCATCGACCGGGATGGCGATCTTACGCTTTCCAAGGGGAAGGTTGATGCTGAAGTCGTGTTTCAGAAATGTTCCTGTGAGCTTCTTCTGGTCATCGTGGGTGATGATCTTGTGCACATGATACTCTACGGAATATAGGCGGGAGCACCGCTGTATCTGCATGACCATCATGGGAATCGTGTCAACAGGACTATCTTCCTGTCCCGATCGCTGATGGGAACAGGAGGTGGCCATGAGGATGACGGATAAAAATAGGAACAGACATCTTTTCATAACATGGTGTTAATAACAGTACAAAGGTAATAAAAATATGTCAAAAGTGGTTCGAGATGATTTATTTTTTGATCTCCCATTAAACTTTCGACCTTTCTTTACGTCAAAATGATAGTTGCAACTAAAAAGTACGATAATAACAATATGTAAATTAATTAATGTGTAAGCGATATGAAAAAGATGATATTGACATGCGTAGTCGCAACAATGATAAGCGCTTCTGTTGTTGCCCAGAATCAGGATAACCAACAGGAGAAGAAGTTTGATAAGACGGAGATGATCCAACGTCGCACCAATCGTATGGTGAAGGAATATGGACTGAACAGTGATCAGGCTGCAAAACTGTTGAAACTGAATACGAAGTATGCTGACAAGATGCCGATGGGGCGTCGTGGCGGTCGAGGCAAGGGCAACGCTCAGCAGGCTGGAGACAACCAACGCCCTCCTCAGATGGATGAGTCTAAGAGAAGTGAGATGAAGGCTGTCCGTGAGGCATATCAGGCAGAGCTGAAGTCGATCATGTCATCCGACCAGTATACTCAGTATGAGCAGAATGAGAAAAGCCGCCGTCGGAGAGGCCCTCGTGGTGGACAAGGACAGGGAGAGCCTTCCGCCAATGGCGTGAATGGAAATTCATAAACTGAACTTTTATTATATCGTGTGAGAACTCAATAGGTTTTTTAGCGTATTTGGGTTAATGGCATTCACTAAGTGATTTAGCGGATGCCTTTTTTGTTTATTGGATAATATTTATTACCTTTGCACGCAAATTGATTAGAAAGATGAAGAAGTTCTCACAATTTCTGATGTACGGTGTCCTCTTTCTTGCCTTGATGTCTTGTGGCAAGAAAAAGGAAAGTAATATTATTATCGTTCGCAAGCCTGAGGCAGCAAAGCCTGTTGCAACTCAGAAAATGGGGGACTATGCCCGGAGCCAGGTCGTTCAATGGTTAGGGGCACCTTATAAAATATCCGTGAAGTTCTCTGCCGACCCATCCCTTCCCACTGTCATGGATGGTGAACAGCGTTATTATGACAATCAGGTGACCTTGGCCATCACGCGTGCGGACGGGACTGAGTTTTATCGGAAGACGTTTACGAAATCGGATTTTGAGTCTTATCTGACAGCAGACTATCAGAAGAATGGGGCTTTGTTGGGCGTCGTCTTTGAGCGCGTGGACCAAGATCGTTTGAATTTCGCGGTCAGCGTAGGGTCCCCCGACAAGGTGAGCGATGATTATATTCCTTTGCTCATGAAGTTAGACCGTACCAGAGGCCTGACCATAGTCAAGGATACCCGGTCAGACGTAGGAGATGTCTCCTCTGGATCCGATGTCGAGGAATGAGCATCGGGACGTAAATCCATCAAGGAGAGCTAGAAAATCCAGGCTCTTTTATTATCCTTTGACCAGTTGTTGGTGAGCCTCCTCAAACTCCTTGGGGTACTTTCCCAAGAAACAAAGGTTGACAAGGCTGTTGGCGAGGATCTCTATGTCGGTCAGGTCGATGTCCTTTTCGCGGATGATGGTCTTTCCTAACAATACATCCCAAGTGCTTCTGAAACAGTCGTCTTGTGCTCCCATGAATGATTCCCCGCTTTCTGGGTCTTCAATCAGTTGGTATACAATTTTCTTTTTCGAGCTTACTGAGGGCAGATGTTCCAGGATCTCGTATGCTTTCTGTAAGGGCTTGCGGAATTTCTCCGTGCCAGGGAACATGTCCTTGACCACCGACATGACCTCGTCGAAGTCGTATGCCTGTATTAAGTCTTTTATTGTCATATTGATGAGATATTAAGTTGTCTTGCCGGGAAAGCAAATGGTGATAGTAGAGCTATGGATTTCCTATTCTACTATCACCATCTGGATGTCACAAACGATAGCTATTGCTGTCGCGGATGTTATCTTTGCGATCCGATTAGAATTTTGCCATTTTAATGGCATCTATTGCACATTCATCTCCTTTGTTTCCTAATTTCCCGCCACTTCTGTCCTTGGCTTGCTGGAAGTCAAGCGTAGTTAGCAGCCCGTAGATAACCGGGATCTCGCTGATTGCGTTCAAATGGGCGATCCCATAGGTGACGCCTTGACAGATATAATCGAAATGTGGGGTTTCCCCTTTGATGACGCTTCCTAAGATAATGACCGCATCGTATCCTCCATTGAGGCACATCTGGTGGGCACCGTAAATCAGTTCAAAACTGCCTGGCACTCTCTTGACGTGGATATTCTCCGTGAGGGTCCCATGCTTCTCTAAGGTCTTGACACAGCCATCAAGCAAGGCGTTCGTGATCTCTGGGTTCCATTCCGCCACCACGATGCCAAAGCACATGTTGCTCGCATCAGGAACGGAGTTCGGATCGTAATCAGATAAATGATGAAGTTCTGTAGCCATTATTTATCCTGTGCCCTTTCAATATATTTATCGATCTCCTGGCTCTGTACGATAGGAGCGTTGACATATTTCTTTTTGATGTCCTGATAAACCTTGAGGGCCTCGTCGTTCTTGTTCTGGCTCTCTAAGATCTCACCAGCCTGCAACAGGAAGGTAGGAGAGAGACTGTTGTTAACGCCATCGAGCCCCTGCTTGTCAGCCATGCTTGCTGCTTTCTTCAGGTTGTCAACAGCCTTGTCGAGCTGGTTCAGATGTGCATAAGCATTGCCCAAGGCAGCAATGGCAGTTGGGCTGATCATAGCATCGTTCGATGGAGAGTAGTCTGCTAAGTATTTCTCAGCATTTTGCCATTGGTCTAAATTGGCATAGCAAAGACCTGCATAGAGATTGGCAAGGTTGGCTGCGTCCGTGCCACTGTAGTCAGAAGCAATTTGCTTGAAGCCAACAAATCCTGCGCCATCACCATTGAGGGCTTTGTCGAACATCTCGTTTCCGAAATATTCCTGTCCCTTGGCCAATGCTGTACTTGCCTTCTCCTCACGTGGACCGGAGATCAATGATTTGTAGGCGAATATGCCTGCGATAATAACGAGGATTGCAACGATAGCAATCATGATGGGCTTCTTGTATTTGATGAAGAAGGCCTCATTCCTGTTCAGAGCCTCTGCTGTGGCTTCTTGTGCTTTTTTGTTTGCCATTATGTTTATTTGTTTTATTTTATTCGATATTTTAGCGCAGCAAAATTACTCATTTTATCTCATATATTGAAATTTATTCCTTACTTTTTTCGTTTTTCTATGATAAAAGCTGTAACTTTGCGCGAAAGTTGACTGCGTGTAGAATGATTCTCAAGAAAATATCGATTGTAAATTACAAGAATATCCGGGTGGCAAATCTTGATTTGTCACCGAAAATGAATTGCTTCATTGGCTATAATGGCGAGGGGAAGACTAATTTCTTGGATGCAGTCTATTATCTGTCCTTTTGCAGGAGCGCCTTTAATCCCATTGATTCCCAGGTGATCTTACATGATGCCGACTTCTTCGTCTTAGAGGGACAATATTTGAACGATCAGGGGGAAGAGGAAAGTATCTATTGTGGCATGAAACGGGGAGTGAAGAAGCATTTTAAAAGGAATAAAAAAGAATACAAACGCCTTTCACAGCATATTGGTCTGATCCCGTTGGTCTTTGTGTCTCCTTCTGACACGATCCTGATCGAGGGAGCCAGTGAGGAACGCCGTCGACTGATGGATATGGTCATATCGCAGTATGATCCTGCCTATATGGAAGCCTTAACTCGTTACAACAAAGCTCTACAGCAGCGCAATGCCCTTTTGAGGATGGAACAGGAACCCGATCTTGCTTTGATGGAGATCTGGGAACAGGAGATGGCTTCACAAGGAGAACAGATATCCCAAAAGCGTGGGGATTTCGTTCGGGAAATGATTCCCGTTTTCCAACGGATTTACCAGGAGATTAGCAGGAATAAAGAAGAAGTTTCTTTACAGTATGTCTCTCATTGCCAGCGTGGGCCTCTGTTAGAGGTCATCCAACGGGACAGGATGAAGGACAGGGCAGTGGGCTATTCCCTCCATGGCATCCACCGGGATGACCTGGAAATGCTCTTGGATGGTTACCAGATGAAAAGGGAGGGGAGTCAGGGACAGCATAAGTCGTTTGTGTTGGCATTGAAACTGGCTCAGTTTGATTTTCTGAAAAGAACCGCATCCCACACCACGCCACTGCTGTTGTTGGACGATATCTTTGACAAATTGGATGCTGGGCGTGTGGAACAGATCGTGCATCTTGTGTCTGGTGATAACTTCGGGCAGATCTTTATCACGGATACCAATCGCGACCATCTGGACAGAATCTTGCATAACAGCGATTTCGATTATAAGCTTTTTACGGTGACCAGTGGGGAAATCACGGAAAAGACAGGAACCCTTCAATGATGAGATAAGATGTTCAAACGGGATGTGAAAACTTTGGGGGAGGTCCTTCAAAAGCTGCTTCGGGACGAAGGACTGGAAACGCCTTTACTGCAAAAGCGTTTGATCGATGCGTGGGATACGGTTACGGGAAAGACGGTTGCCCGTTATAGCGGGGAGAAATTTATCAAGAACCAGACCTTATATGTGAAAATCCTGAACCCTGCCCTTCGACAGGACCTTTCCATGATGCGCACACAATTGGTAAAACGCCTGAACGAAAGCGTCGGTGCACTGGTCATTACAGACGTGCATGTCTACTGACTTATATGACTTCGTCTACCTTGACGTCATACGGATCAGTGGGCACCTCACTCCATTTCTGAAAATCAAAGCAAATCCCTATCTTGTAGGCCTGTGGGATTTGCGCGAGGAACCGGTCATAATAGCCTTTCCCCCTTCCTAAACGGTTGCCTCGTGGGTCGAAGCTCATCCCCGGAATGACAGCGACATCGATCTGTGGATAATCGCAGAACCTGTCTCCAATGGGCTCCATGATATGGAAAGAACCCTCTTTCATGTCCTTCGGGGAACGGTATTGGCGAATCTCCAGCTCATGGTCGTTGATGACGACGGGAAGCAAGACCTCTTTCCCCGCCTCAACTAACTGGTCAATGACATCATGGGTGTACACTTCGTCTGGAAGGGAATAATACATCAAGACAGTCTTTGCGCCCCGTATCTTTGGATGGGAGAGCAAACGCTGCATGAGCGGGAGTGACAGTTGGCGAAGCTCTTCCTCCGTCAACTGCCGCTTCCTCCGCTGGATTTCCTGTCGTAATTCTTTTTTAAGCATAGATGAACTCATGAGCGTGTGCGTGATATCCCCTATATTCGAAAGGTATGCTGACAACGGCTACCTTACCTTTTTTCTTCGATGCAGGTACCGGCTTCTTAGGGAAGGCTGCATGATTCTTGAACACATTTAATGCCGTGTTGATGACTGGGTCGTCTAAGTTGATGTATTCATTCCATGCCTGCTCATCCAACATGTTGTAAATGATCCTGCTATTGATATAGGTATCTAACAGCTTGTATGACTTCTTAATCAGTAAGTTGCGGCGTTGCAACCCATGCTTGTCAGCGTAGGCAGCGAATTTCTCCACCAATGCTTGCTTTTCCAAATAGTCAGCCATCTGCTTCATCTCCTTGAAGTTGTTCAACTTTAGGCGGTTGTCATCCGTATAGGTAAAAGCAAACTGAAGGATCAGTCCACTCATGGCAGCTTCCTTGTAATAAGAAGTAATTCCCAACGTATCTTCGGGGACGAAGATATCTGGCGTGATCCCGCCTCCTCCATAGACGACGCGCCCAATACTTGTGTAATAGGGCTTCCCCGTATGCTTGATGCTATCACGAGAGAAATATTCCCCATGCTGGTATCGGGTCAGCAGGTCCTCATTGTATGCTTGGTCATCTCCGCTGGTATAGGGCTTCTGGATACACCTTCCTGATGGCGTGTAGTAACGGGCAATCGTCAGTCGGATCATGCTTCCGTCGGAGAAGGGAATCTGCTGCTGGACGAGTCCCTTGCCAAAGGAACGACGCCCGATGATGGTGGCACGGTCATTGTCCTGCATGGCACCTGAGAAAATTTCCGAAGCAGAGGCGGATCCTTCGTTGATCAGGACGATCAATGGGATCTTCTGGTAGCTGCCATGCCCATCGCTGCGGAATTCCTGCCGTGGACTCTTGCGCCCTTGCGTGTATACGATCAACTTATTCTTGGGCAAGAATTCGTTTGCCATTTGAATGGCCGACTGCATATAGCCGCCGGTATTGTCGCGCAAGTCGATCACCAGGTTGGAGAATCCATTCTGGGAGAGATTGGCCAGTGCGACGAGCATCTCCGGATAAGTAGTCTCTCCGAACTTGCTCACGCGGATATATCCAGTGTCATCATTAAGCATGTAAGCCGCCGTGACGGTCTTTTGGGGAATCTCCCCACGGGTCACAGTGAAGTATTTCACCTTCTTGGACCCATATCTCACGATGCCAATCTTAACCTTGCTGTTCTTCGGGCCTTTCAAGCGGTGCTGCGCTTCCTCATCAGACAAACCGATCATTTCGAACATCT
>CAJLYG010000160.1 GCA_905210845.1 uncultured Prevotella sp. | reverse complement strand
GTCAAGTAAACTTTTTGTTGAAAAATTTTTAATAGAATGTGCTCCTGCCGTCACGATGACGGAGCAGAGAAGATGCGACCGCATTGGGTTCCGTGAGGTTCCGCAGAGGTACCGTCCCAGCTGGACAATCAAGTCCTATATTTTTATAAAGTACCTCCTGCCATTGGGGCAAGGAGGGCACTTGTTTATTTTATCAAGTTCGCGATACTTGCAATCACCATGGCGATGCTTGCAACGCTACTGCCGATGCCGAGCCACTGGCTCACCGAATTGATGTCGCGCCTGGGCTTGGAAGGCACGACGATCTCACACCCTGGCTGTACTTTGGCATGATGTGACACGCGTGCCACCTTGCCATTCATGTAAACGATGAAGGTCCGGCTTTTCTTAGCCCTGTTGCCCCAGCCACCAGCCTGGTCGATGTAATAGGAGGGGCGACGTCCCTTTTCGTAGACCACAGTGTTGGGATACATCACATCACCACTGATCTTGACTGTCCCATTATACCTTGGGATGTATAGTTGGTCGCCTTCACGCAAGACTAAGTCTTCATCACCGCCTGGGTTCTTGATAGCCTCTGCCAAGTCTATGCCTACAGGATAATTGTCGGAGAGTTGCAACATAGCCTTGTTCAGTGAGTCCTTAGCCATGTTATTGCCAATTTGTGCCTGTAGTAGACGTGTAATACTCTCGATCTTAGCACGCTCGTCGGGGGATGTGCGGCGCAGCAACCTTGCCCCGTTGATATAAGCAAGGTCGGTTACCCCTCCTGCTTTCTTGACAAGGTCACTCAGGCGTTCGTCCTTCTTACTTAATGTGTATGTACCAGCAAACATAGCCTCTCCCATTACGGAGACATTCTGTTGCGTATGGAATCCGGGACTCTTGCGTACATAAACTTCGTCGAATGGCATGAGCTTGAATCCTGGCGTACCATCCACAACGAAACCGTCTTTCAGGGATAGCGTATAGGTCTGTGAGATAATACTGTCAGCAGCTGTAGCCTTGGGGTTGACGATGCGGCGTGCCACGTCTACCTTGATCGTAGAGGCTTGGTCTTTCAATCCCCCAGCTTGCAGGACAAAGTCCTCGATAGTCTCGTTGTCTGCATACTTGTAAATGCCAGGATATTGCACCTCGCCATGAATCGTGATAGTCCGTTGGTTCTGTATCTCAGGCTTGGTAGGAACGAACACGACATCATTCTCTTTCAGGGGCACGTCGGGTACTTTGCCTTCCATGATGCCTCCTAAGTCCAGGCTGATAACCTCCAACGTACGGTCTTTCTTCATGCGGTGCATCACGCCTCGGTTTGTAAAGGCATCCTCTGTCATGCCCTCCGCATGTTCAAGGAGCGTACGCACGCTGTAGATGTCGCCACTCAACTGATACATGCCGGGCCGGAAGACTGCGCCTTTTACCTCTACCGTATTATGATAGCGTGGCAGCACGGAGTCGACAGTCACGGAGTCGCCATCAGAAATCCGGAAGGAACTCATGTCGAACTCCTCGACATTGAAGACTGCGTATTCCCTGCCTGTCTTGCGGTATACTCTCACTGCCTTGCGATAGGCATCTCCCGTGAACCCGCCGGCATATTTCATCAACGTGGCTACGGTCTCATTTTTCTTCATCTCATAGATCATCGGCCGTTTTACCTTGCCGGTGATGTTTACTAAGCAGTCGTATGGCCCGACAACGATAACGTCATTGTCAGCTAAACGTACGTTGCCGGTCAGGCGACCGTTCAAGATATAGTCGTAGATGTCTACCACAGTGACGAGATGGTTGTTCCGATAGACCTTGATATTGCGCAAGGTACCTAAGTCGTTGGTCCCGCCTGCCATGTAAAGGGCATGGAAGACGGTGGCAAATGCTGAAAGGGTATAGGTACCAGGAGCCTTCACTTCTCCCATCACGTTGACCATAATGGTTTTGGTTTGCCCAACTGTCAGGCGTATCTTACTGCTACTGTACCTGCTGCCCAATGTGGACCTTAGACGGGCATTGGCTTGTTCTACGGTCAGCCCAGCCACGTTCACAGGACCATATCCTTCAATGGTCACTGTGCCATCTGGCGATACTGTATCCTGGATGGTGCGTTGCGAAGCACCATAAACATCGATGAAGACTGCATCTCCCGGTCCAAGCCGATAGTTCTGGGGCGTAGCGATGTTCATGTTGGGCTCGAAGGTGAGCAGCTTGTTGTTGAAGATATCCCTGCCGAATACCTTGGGCTTTTTCTCCTTGTCATCCACTTTTAGTGTATCGGAGTACAAAGCGCCCAATTCCTTGTTCATAGCGATAAAGTCAGGGTCGTCTTCATCATAGGTATGGGTATAGTTGCTCTCTATGTCCGTCAGCTTCTGATCGGTGTGCTTCGTGTCGCTCTTCTTTTTCTGTTCATTGTTCTTGCGCATGCGATCCTCTACCTTTGTCTGGGCTTCATCAGCCACAACGCCGAGTCCCTTGTCCTGTATGGTACGCTCGTATTGCTTACGAACACGCCGTATTTGGGAGATGTCCACACCTTGTTGCATCAACTTGGTGACGATCTGTGCGTTGCTCGTGCCATTTTTCTTTTCCTTCATGACATAATTCATCACCTGAGAATCCGTCATGGATGTCTGCGACCTCAGCTCCATAGGAATCAGAAACATGAGGAATATGGGTAAAATAAAGATTCTCTTCATCTTTTTCTCTTTGTCTTTATAACTCTAAATTGTGCGAAATGTTGCATTCTATCTTTCATTAAATGCAAAATCATCTATTAGTGAGCCTAAATTTCGTTGCAAAGGTAATTAAAAGTTATGTAATTCTTGGAGATTTCAAGAATAATTTATACCTTTGCAAATAATTCCGTTCGGGCTTGACTGGATTTGACAGCGGGTTGGAATGGTACGTAAGCACGCAGAGCGTCGATGATTGGCTCTTAAATCTCAGTTGTCAAAAATTAATTGGCGAAAACAATTACGCTCTCGCTGCCTAATCGAAGTACAGTAGATTACTGGCTTTATCCCGTCACAAGGTGATGGGACGAGACATCGCTCCAAGGATGTTGTTCCGAATCTAAGGGCTTAGCGGTGCAGGTAAATCGGAAATAGTCGGGCAATGCCTCGCTTGCTCGGTGAAGTTTTAGAGGATAAGGTGCCGGTTGGTGGTCCAGGTCTTGCCGTCACACGAAAATCAAAGGCTGGAATAAACGTGTAGAAAGCGTATGGTTTCCCTGTTTGGACGAGGGTTCGAATCCCTCCAGGTCCACGAAGATAAGGGGTAGTTGCAAGCTGCGACTACCCTTTTTCATTCGTTCGCCCAGCGTGGGCTTGTTCTAACGGGGCTGCTATCATGCAAAATTCTCGAGAGAATTTGATCTAATAGAAGACCTCTTGAACAGCAATAGCATAGGTATCACAATAAATTCTCGAGAGAATTTAGCGCAAGATGTGCTTTTCCTGTCAACCTTTGGCCTGCAAATTCACTTACCGATATGTGCGCTCCAAAGTCCGTCCACGTATGGCCGTCATCGTGCAAGATATGATAGGCTTACGTTTCCTGATGTTGTCTATTACAGACCATGATGAAAGAAAATACAAAAAATATTTGGAAGATTGGATGATAATTCCTATCTTTGTCGCGGTCTTTACCATTAGAAAACATTATATAGACCTTTTTGTAAACGTATATATAACCTTTTAAAACAGTATGGTATGCAAAACAAATTAATGGCAATGGGCACGAGCGTGCTCGCTTGTTTGTTACTTTCTGCTTGCGAGAAAGTAAATGTGAATGATGAAGAATCCCAGGAAAACGGGGATGGTATCGAATTGGTTTTTCACGTGGACAAGTTTGAACAGGTGCCGTTCGTCAAGGACGTTGCGGTGACGAGGGATGCCGTGCCTGTGGAGCAGTTATGCACACGGCTCAATTTCGCAGTGTTCAGCAATGGCACTAAGGTGAAGTCGATTGCCCAGAAAGTTGGCGACAAAGACTTTGGCACTGTAAAAGTGGAACTGAGCAAGGGAAAGTCCTTCCAGGTAGTGATCATCGCGCATAGTGGAGCCTCTTCCGCGACCATCACCTCTCCGGAGAAGATCTCCTTTGACGGGAAGGTGACAGATACCTTTTACGCGTATCAGGAAATCACGGTTCATGAGCCTAAGGACTATTCCGTAGAACTCAAACGGGCGGTAGCCATGTTCCGGTTGGTGGTCGAGGATGATGCGCCCGACCAGATTAAGAAACTCCAGTTTAAATATACGGGTGGCAGCAGTACCTTCAATGCCGTAACTGGACACGGTTGCGTCAATTCCAAGCAGACAGAGGAGCGCACGGTATCCCAGCAAGGCAAGACCTTTGAGATCTATACCTTCCCGCATGAGGATACAGACGTGCTGAAGATCACTGTCAATGCCATGGACCCAGCAGATAATATCCTCTTCACAAGGACCTTCGAGGATGTGGATGTCAAGCGTAACATGATCACACAATACTCCGGGATGTTCTATGGGGAGATCGTCAACCCTGAGGCAAACTCGTTCAAGTTCTTGGTGGACAGCCATTGGGAAGAAAAAGACATGAGGTATTGATAACTTTCTGTTGAAAACATTGTGAATATCAATCCTTTTGATTATATTTGCAATGTTCTATTCAACATAAAAAGGAGGTTATCATGAAGAACTTGTCATATCCCATACCGGCTTTTCTTCTCTTGCTGTGCTGTGCCCTTTTCAGCGTGCAGGCCATGGCTCAGGATACTTATGTGACCTTGGACGGGACCGTCCGCGATCATGCGACAGGCAAGGCCCTGGCTTACGTGAATGTGTCAGTCCCCGGAACCCATATTAGTACGGTAACCAACTCGGATGGGGGATTTATCCTCAAGACAGCGGGGAAACCTTCAGTTGTTGTCTTCTCCCATGTGGGTTACCGTACCTGCAAATACGTGGTCCAAGACCAGCTCACGCGCTTGAAAGTGTCCATGAAGCCTTCTGCTATAACCCTTTCCGAAGTCTTGGTGAATGCTGGGGAAGGGCGTTCCATCCTTTATGCTGCCATGGATAGGATCCCCCAGAACTTCGGTAAGGTGCCGGAGCTCTTCCGGGGATTCTATCGGGAAACGACGCAACGCGGTCGTCGATATATCTATGTGGCTGAGGCGGTCGTGAACATGTATAAGACGGATTATGCCAAGATGAATCACTATCTGGACCGGGTGGAGATCGACAAGGCACGTAGGATGATCAGCACCAAGCAAAGTGACACCTTAGGTGCCAAGATCATGGGCGGGCCTGTCCTCCCGATCTATATCGACTACGTGAAGGATCCGGCATTCCTTTTCAATGATGTAGACCTGGACAACTATAACGTGAACGTGGATATCCCGACATCCATCAACGACCGTCCGCAAATCGTGCTTGCCTTGACTCCTCGCAGGATCGTGGAGGATGCGTTGTACATAGGGAAGGTGTATATCGACCGGGCTACCTTGGCTTTCTCGCGCATTGAACTGCAATTGGATATGAAGGACAGAGAGAAAGCCACCAGGTGTATGTTAGTCAAGAAACCGCAAGGGGTGCGCTTTAAACCGAAGGAGATGTCCTTGTTAGTCAATTACAAACGGGATGAGGACGGCATCTCGCGCATCAGCTATGTCCGCAGCTTGTCTAAGTTCAATTGTGATTGGAAACGAAAGCTGTTCCATTCAGGATATACGGTGACCGCGGAAATGGTAGTTACCGATAAGTACCCGCAAGATCAGGTCCATCCTATCCAAGGGAAGGCGTCGTTTGGTCCCAAGAGTTCACTGTATGACAAGGTAGAATCGTTCGATGCGCCTGATTTCTGGGGAAAGGACAATATCATTGAGCCCACGGAAAGCTTAGAGGGCGCCATTGAGAAATTGAAGAAGAAACTGCGGGAAAAATGATCCCATCGCCGAATGATTATTTCCACGACATCTTTTGCCGTATTGAAATTAATTCGTACTTTTGCAGCAAGTAGTCATAACTTGTGAGTATGCTTGAATTGAAGAATGTCTTTTTATCCCGTGGGGGACAGCCTGTCGTATCCGACCTTTCTTTTGTTGCGAAAGAAGGGGAGGTGATGTGCCTCGTAGGTGGGCCAGGCTCAGGGAAGACATCCTTGCTGATGGCGATCTTGGGATTGCTTCCTGTGGAAAAGGGATATATCACCTTGGACGGGGAATGGATCAACGCTGATTCTGCGGCATCTTTCCGTCAAATGATCGGGTATCTTCCCCAGGACCTGGCCTTCCCCCAAGGAACGGTCGAGGAGTTCCTTGAGACGCTGACACACCTGAAGGGCAACCGGGCTTCCTCTTTCTCCCAAGAGTCCTTGATGAAGGAATGGGAGAAGGTAGGGATCGACGCAGCATTCTTGAATAGGGACATCACTGTCGTGGAGACATCCGTGATAAGGGCAATCATCCTGACTGTCTTCTTGCAGATGCCCAAGGAGGTGTTCCTGGTCGATGGGCCGCAGAGCGGCATGGAATGGCAATTGGTCCGGAGCCTCGCCCGTCAAGGATCATGTGTGGTTGCCACGGCTATCGATGGGAGGGATGGGCAGTATTACGATAAACAGGTTATAATAAACAGGGAACAATAAATGGAACTAACGGTAATCGGATTTTGTCTGGGATTGATTCTTTTGGGGATCCCCTTGTATATCATGTACAGATTCAAGGTGAGACTGATCAGCAAATTGCTGGTGGCATTCGTGAAGATGCTTGCCTGTCTGTGCCTGACGGGAATCTTTCTTTACTATGTTTTTGAATGGAACAATGTATTGGTGAACATCCTGTGGTTCTTGCTGATGGCCGTTGTCGTTTCCTTTACCACCTTGTCCAAAGCACGATTGTCTGTTGCGAAGCTCACTGTACCAGTCTTGGCAGCGACAGCACTATCAGCCGTACTCTTTGGGCTGTTCTTTCTCTTTTTCGTGATGGGAATGAAGAACCCTTTTGATGCCAGGTGTTTCATCCCGGTCATGGGATTTCTCACGGGTAGCATGTTGGAGGTGAACTACAAGGCGTTGTCCACTTATTATATGGGACTGAGATACCATCAGCAGTTGTACTACTTCCTCTTGGGGAATGGTGCTACGCACGAAGAGGCCGTGGATTATTTCCTCAGGCGGGCCTTGGAAAAGAACGCTGCTTATTATATCTCAAGGATGACTTACCTTGTAGTGGGCCTTTCTCCCGTTGTGATATGGTCGATGTTGTTAAGTGGCTCCAGTGTTATCGCTGCCGTGGAATATCAGACATTGCTCATCATCGCTTGTTTCTGTACGTCCATTGTGGCATTGGCCGCAACCTTATGGATCGCGCGGAGATATGCCTTCGACGCATATAACCAATTGAAGGACATCACTCCTAAAACGATTGAAGAATGATACGGTTGTGCTTTGCAGCAATTGCTGAAATAATCTGAAACCGGTTTTCTTT
>CAJLYG010000159.1 GCA_905210845.1 uncultured Prevotella sp. | reverse complement strand
GAAAGAGAGACTTACCTTGCCACCACTCATACTTTTTCAATATAGTACGGCCGATAGAATTGAGCGGCACGCGGATCGTGCGCGGATTGCCATCCACGGTCTTCCCGGCAATATACTCGATGGCGTCGTTGATGATATTGGTTCTTGTCATGGCATAGAGGTCACTGACTCGACAGCCAATGAGCGTCTGAAATACGAAGGTGTCCCGTTGCTTTGCCAAGCGTTCATCATCGTATGTGGCATCAAGCAGCTTGTCACGCTCCTCAAGAGTGATAAACACCGGGGTGCCGTATACTGGCTCGTCAAGATGAAACTTGTCAAACGGACGGTTCTGCGTCAACTCATTGTCATAGCACCATCTGAAGAACGTGCGTATCTTGCAGAAGTAGTCAATGAGCGTATTGTCTCCCCGTGGCTTAGACGGACGCTTCTCGGGAGCTTTCTCAAAGAGTTCGGGATAGTTCTCACGGTAGATATGCTCATTCTTGGCATATTTCCAAATGTCATGCAGCATGGCGTTGTCCACATCATCTATATATAAGGTGAAGTGACGCTTGCGTGGATGGGTCAGCCTGACAAACAACTCATAGCGTTGCAGCATGCGCATCACGACCTTGTTGTTCCGGATACGGATACCTGACAACGGGTGCATATCCAGATAATAATCATACAGCGAGAGCAACGTTTTCTTCTCCTCCACAGTCTCCTTCTTATACTTATTCGGATTGTAGTACTTGTCGAGGATCTTCTTCGGCCACTCCTTATCAATATCGTCACGATCATGCTGATAGGCATCCTCAAAGTGTCGGCGGATGGCCTTCACCTCACCATCCACTTGCTGACGCATCTCCTCGTTACAGACCATGCGTGCCTTTATCTGTTGGTTCTTACTGTCCCATAGGTTGGGATTGACCATGATTTTCGTAACGAGGAACTTGTCAACACTCGTTCCTTCCTTAACGCGTATCGAGAGCGGCACCACAGATTCCAGATCTGTAGGCTTGAACTTTACTGAAGTGCGGATGAGAAATCTGATCGTCATAATCGGCTGAGTTTAAGTGTTTAACTTCGGGTCGAACCCATTTCTAGTTCACGGATGCAAAGGTAATTCATTTGCTCCATATTTGCTCCATATCTCCCGATTATTTTTAAATAAGACTGAATGGTTCTGAATAATAGAAATCTCGCAAGTGATTGATTATCAATATAAAATAGATGTTTTTGAATAGAATTAAATCTATTCCTATTTGCTCCTTTTTGGTATTCGCGTCCCCGAGTCTGGGTACACGTTAAAAAGCCAAAGCGTTGAATATCAACGCTTTGGCTTTTTCATTATCTCTATATTTGCGACTTCCTTGCGACTTAATCAGCTGTTGGCACAGAGAATTTTTGTCGCTCAAGAACGTTTTTTGCGACTTTCAGCTTCCGAAACAAGAGTTCGAAGCATTGTCTATTCCTCCACAATCTTTCCGAAGTCCTTCCAATAGGTTGCTGACGCATACTTGTCCTTACACCCTTTCGGAACATACAGAGTACTCTTGCTACGATCGACTTCGGTATCCGAATCCAATGTCGGCGGCGTCGTTAAGGCGACATGCAGGTTCTTCACCCGGAGCCCTTTGAGCGCTTTGGCTGATAGATTAGCAGCCTTCGGAATAAAGAGGGTCGTCAGGGTACCACCCGTGTTAAAGGCCTCATCGTAGATACTACTGAGCTTGGAATCTGCCGGAATCACGATTTCTTCGATCTTTGGAGAGCTGGCAAATGCCTCGACACCGATGTGCTCAACACTGGAAGGCAGAACAACAGTCTTGAGGTTCTTACAGTTGGCAAAAGCCTCATTACGAATTGCCCCGATGCCTTGGGGAAGCAGGATCCTCGACAGATGGGAACCGAAGAACTCTCTTTCTTCGATATCGAACTCGTCAGAATAGAACGTGGCATTCAAACCCGACATATCCAGCGTGTCAAGTGACAACTTACCTATTTTAGCAGCATATTCAATGTCATAAGGGGTCGGGTATCCTGTCATTGTAAGTTTTCTCAGCCTTGAGAGATTCTCTTTGTCTTGCCCCAATAACACGCTAAGCGGCTCTGAGAACATCCCAAATTTAATCGTTTCCGATGCATTCAGCGTGCGTGGCTCCTGTCTAACCTCAATGATATCTCTAACCTTAATGCCACGAGCATTATCATTAGGAAGAATGCTCTCGACTGAGATTCCATAGGATGCACTTCTACCCAGGCCGGTGTTCAACTGGACTCCGAAGGGAAATTCCAACGTCTGGCCTTCATTGCAGTTCACCTTCTTATAAATTTCTTCCAACCAACTTGTATCCACAAATTTTGTATTCTCTCCAGAACCTGTTATCTGGGGTATTTTTTTTATTTTAAATGGAGAATTGGCCTTAACGCGGAGAACAACGCTACCTCCCGTATTTTTGACATAGATAATACTATCCGTGAAATATGCCAACTTATAGGGCTTCTGATTCACCTTCACTACATAGTTGCCTCGCGGTGAGGAGATGTTTACCGTAGCCTCTCTGGCAAAGAGAGAAGTATCGGATGGTGCACACTGAATGCGGATACCCTGTGCTCCCGTAACAGCATCCGTACATTCTTTCGCCGACATCCATTTACCGCTACCGGAAGCGAAGTTGATGTCAACCCCATACGCATCTGATTTCGGGAAGACAACAGTTGTGTCTACACCATCAGCCCCAACATTGAGCCCCGTGGCAAGGATCTGCTCCGTCACAGGATTCATCGGCTCTTCCTCCTCACTATCTTTGCACGAGGAGACAGTTAATACAGCCAATGCTACAAGTAATATATTTTTGGTTTTCATAATCCGATAATTTTGAATGTTCTGGTTATAGTGCCGAGAGCTATACTTTTATATGTGCAATTTTCGTCATACCAATCCCTTATACCATACTCGTCTAACACATAGTCGCCTTCTAATTCATCGTCATATACAGAGAACGCAATTTTGTGCTCTTTATTGTATATGTACTTCAATCTCATATTTTTGTTCTCAATCCAATGCATATCAGAAAAGTCTACGGTTACCACTTCACAAAGAGGATCGAGAATATGTGGATTAAAATGTCCATAAACATTTGACTTAATCTCTATACTGAAAACTTTCTTCATTTTTTCAGCAATCTGTGAGGCCTTAGCAAAGAATACATTGTTATCATCATTTTTTATCAATTCATCTTCTGTAAGATCCTTGTCCGATGGGTCTGTAAGGATTATTTTGTCCCCTTGCCGTGTGTTCAATATTGCAGCTATACCATACAAATCCTTGTCATACTTCTCTGAATGTTTTATATAATACCGAGAGATCTCGATAAAAGTTGGGAGGAATCTACTATAACCAACCAGATATCCAGCCGAAGTGTACTTTAGGCGTTTCTTATAATTGTCTTCCAGTACTACATCACTTATATGAATGAGTCCTCCGTCACCAATAGAAACGATAGAGTGTGTATTTTCATCATCCAAAGATTGAGTCCATGGTGTCAAATTAATCGAAGACGTATGTAAATCGAAGGGGTTATCAACCATGTTTATACCATGCTTACCACCATATGTATTGACACATGCATAACTTTTTTCAAGAAAACTCTTCCTTCCCGAAATGCTACCGTTATTTTTCCCTATATTCAAACTGTCAAGCTTGAAGTTGATAGTGCCCTTATCAGTTTTATAATCTATAGAGGCATTGATCTCTTGGTCCATAGCCTGCAACCGTTCTTTAACAGCAACGGTCGACCTGGTCATACCCGCGAATAATGCCGTCATTTTTCCTCCTGTCATAGACTAAGATAATTTTTGTTTTCACCATAAGCTAAACATTTATTATTGTTTTCGGATGCAAAGTTATGACGAAAATCCATGTACTCCAAATCTAATCGGTCTAATTCGTGTTATATCAGTGATTAACGTAAATGATTAATTATAAATAAGTTATAAGTCTACCCCCCCCTAATATAAAGTCTAAAAATGATTCCTAGCCCAAATTTAGTACTCCTCAATGAACTCTCTTGTAGACACTTTGCTTTTTTCTAACCCTAATTTTTTCTTGAAAAGGAAGAGCCTCTGCTTAACAGATTCCTCCTTTATGTTGTAAATAGAAGCTATACCTTCGTATGGAATCTTTAATCTCACCAACATGAGAAAACGAAGATCCTTCCGTGTTAGATCCTTAAACTCGTTCTTCAGTCTTATAACAAACTCGTCATCCGTACTGTTCAGAGTTACTTCTATCTCTTCCCAATCGTTTTCTGTAAGTTTCAGTTTTGAAAAATCGGAAGGTTTGATTTTTTTTATGCTATTTACTATATTAATTCTACTTAATAGGAAATTTCTCATAGTTGCCAACTGTCTTTCCTTGTGGTTTAATCCCATTTGGTAGATTTTCTTTTCATCTTCCATTCTTTCGCGCAAAATCTTCTTTTTCTGTATAAAAACTAGACTTAGAAGCAAAATGATAATAAAAGATGTGACTACTATAAGCAAGATCATATTTGATTTCCATTGGCTTTCGCTTGATAATTTGGTTCTGGCGATTTCCTTTTGAAGCATCAAGCTATAATATTTATTCCGAGCTTCCAAATTTTCTGAGTTTCTCTTATCAAGATAGAAATCTGTTGAATCAGCAAATTTTTCGACTCCGACCCAGTTATGTTCTTTTATTGCAATAGTGCGTTTTAATGAATACAACAAAATGCTATCACTGATGCTTAAAGGTGTGGCTTCCGCAATAGCTTTCTTAGCTAAGTCTATAGAGTCTGCCATGACATAGAATTGGCTTAAGGAGTATCCCTTGGAAAAATTATCCCCTGCGTTATAAACGTATGATTTCTTCGAGGCCTCCAATGCTAATTCCGTATCACCTTCTATTTCATAAAACACGGATAAATCTTGATAAGAATTGGATATTGTCGTTGAGTCTTTGGATTGTAAAGCATATTTTACTGCCTCATGTGCCAAGTAGATACAAGTGTTAGGATTTCTACCCCCATAGCTCATACATTCTGCTAAGTTTAAAAGGTAATATACCTTATTAGATAGTTTTGCCCCTTTCACATTATATATATTAACCGCAGCCTTGGCATCGGCAATGGCTTTGTCGACATCGTAGTTTCGTAAGATCACAGATTGTTGCAGCAAGGCTAAGCACTGAATATCATAATCATTCTGTGCTTTTGCTGTCTGATTTGCCCTTTGAAAGCAAGTAAGCGCTTTCTCGCTGCTATCATTCAACGCATAATATTTCCCCATATAGTACATGCATTTGGCATACAGTGTGTCAGTAGGTTTCTTGCCGTACCAGTCGTATGCTTCTCTAATAAGAGAATCATTGTCTACATCAAGTCCAGATTTGTCTTGCGCCATAGTATAAACAAGGCAATACATCGCGTCATCAGAGTTAGGCAATTCGTCTCGATCTATCTTATTAAGAATGTTCAGTGCGCTGTCTGCCATATCAGAATCAGCTAAAGATAAAGCCGTAGAAATCCGTGCGTCATGTTTACCATTGCATGAGACCATCAGGATAATGGAGAGCAATATTAGTGATATGGTCGTCTTTCTCATTTCTTACTCATTTACTTTAGTAATGCTTTTGCAAAGTTACGTCTAAATTTTCAAATTTATCCATTTACATGGTCTAAATCGCTATCTACCACGCTCAATTATTTTATATTGGTTATCAATAAGTTATAAATATTATTTGAAAAATAACGGTCTAAAACTTACATAGCAAGTCCAATCAACACTGTTATTATGAATAATAATAGCTGATTGGGCTTGATTTAGGCTTTGCAATTTATGGACCCTCAAAAATCGTTTTTATGTTCATCAACATACATCTTCACAATGCCGTTGAGGATGTGCTTGACGCTTGATGGTTTGCCATGCTTGAGGTTGAGCAGCTCGAGCTGATGACAGAGGTCTGCATCGAGCCACACCTGCTTCTCCTTCGGCTTCTTCGTCTTAGAGATGGCTGCAGCTTGCCACAAATCATCCAAGGTCGTTGAGGGTGACTGGCGGCGAAGCGAGGAAGGCGGAGCCTCCTTTTTTGTAACGGACTTCGAAGTGGAGCATTCTTCTGCATTGTCGACCAGAAAAAACGGCGCCTTCTCCTTAGGCTCTGACTGTTCAGCAGGTTTAGAATCTGTTGGCTTGGCTACCTCTGGCTTTGTTGCTGTAGTCCTCGGAGTAGCAGACTTACCTGCACGTTTCGGTTTCTTTGGTGTTGTGTCAGAAGTTGGACCCTCTGAGGCCTGTGCCTCATTCTTTTGAGCCATCAGTGCACGGCTCTGCTCGAAGAAGGACTTAAAATCCAGGTCTTCAGGCTCTCCGTTGACTCTCCTAAGGTAATCATGGATGTCTCCGAATGTCGTTTTCTTGTCATTCTTCATAATGAATATGTGTTAGATGTTATACAATGTGATCTTATCTTTTGAGGCTGCGCTCATCGTCGATATCTTCCCAGCGGGAACGTCCACCGACCTCATACTCACGGTTATGACCCATAGAGGTAGCGTTGACGGAAAGCACAGACTGCAGTCGATGCATAAGGGCGCTGTGCTGCTGCACGAAATTCATCGTTCCAACAAAGCCGTCCTTGCCCTGCTCAGGACGGATGCCCACCTTATTATATTGGTAGTGATCGGCTATGGTCTCGGTTTCCTCACGCAAGACATACTCCTTGACCAGACGGCACTTCAGGGCTTCGCGCTCCTTCGGGACATCGTCAGCACGGTTGCACATCCTGACTTCTTCCTCCGTGAGTGTGAACTTGACTGGCATATGCCCAACGTCAATAGCCAACTGCCATCGGCCGTTCATCAACTTGTAGAGTCTTACCTTGTCGTAGGGTATCTGCCAAGCTGGCTCACCATTCTTGATGCGTTCCTCTATCAGTCGCTTCCGGTATGCCTCGTAGATTTCTTTATGGAAGTAGAACGCAGCAAGATGGATGGCGATGTCCTCACGGCACCCTTCACTTTTGGTATTGTAGTACCATGCCGTCTGCTTGTCTGAGATCTCATGATCATAGGTTTTGCCGTCCATAGTCATCCTTACGACGTGCTTTCCATTGACAGTTCCCACCTGTACGGTGAACAAGTCGCGATAGACGTCAAGTATGGTCATCCGCTGGTAATGATGTTCCTCCTTCAGCTGACAAGGCTGCTTTTCTTTCGGCCTTGCCGGTTGGGCTTGCGACTGTACTTGTGGCCGTGCCTGTAATTGTACCCGTGCTCGCGACTGTGCGTGTGCTTGTGGCAGCCTCTGTTCCCTGAAGTCGACTATGTCTGCAAGCTTCATCACCTCACTGCCGTTGAGTGCCATCTTACGGGTATGGTCGACGATGCCGTAGCCACGGACAACCCCGTTACGGTCTTTCTGAAAGATGATGCTGACACCGAACTTGCTCCGCAACTGCTGCAGAAACCACAACAACTGTTGAGTC
>CAJLYG010000158.1 GCA_905210845.1 uncultured Prevotella sp. | reverse complement strand
TTACGGCTATGACGACCGTTACAACGTGGAGGCAAGTTTCCGCCGCGACGGTTCATCCCGATTCTACAAGGACTCACGTTGGGGTAACTTCTGGTCAATAGGTGCCAACTGGAATATCTACAACGAGGCCTTCATGAAAGACGTGAAGTGGGTCAACTACCTCAAGCTCCGTGCCGACTACGGTGAGGTGGGTAACGATGCAGGTGCAGGCTACTATGCTTCCCAGGCACTTTATACCCTTGAGCAAAACCAAAACAAGGGAGCCATCTACCTGAGCCAATTCCCGAATGCCAACCTGAAATGGGAGACCGGGCAGTCATGGGGCATTGGTATTGAGAGCCGCCTCTTCAACCGCTTGAACTTCAACATCGAGTATTTCGACAAGCGCAACAAGGACCTTCTCTTTGATGTCTACCTTCCCTTGTCATCAGGTGCTACGTCATCGAGTTCCGCAGAGTCGGTAGTGACACGGAATATCGGTACGATCTCCAACCGCGGTTTCGAGGCTTCCTTTGATGTCGATGTCTTCAGAGACAAGAACTGGAAGGTCAATGTCGGTGCCAATATCACGCACGTGAAGAATAAAGTGACGAAGTTGCCAGAACAGAACAAGAATGGTATCATCGACGGCTCGAAGTACATTGTCGAAGGCAAGTCGCGCTATGAGTTCTATACCTATACATGGGAAGGCGTTGACTCCAAGAACGGATACTCTCTCTATAAGTTCAACGATGGTGACGCACAGGGCAACAGCTACCGCTTCGAGAAGGATGGCGTACAGTATGGTGACTGGTCGCAGGATGCCGATGGCAACTACAAAGGAACGCTCCTGACCAGTGCACAGGTGAATGAGTTCATCACGATCATCAATGGCAAGCCCTATTCCTATTCCACGAATTATGCGAAACGGGAATTCCATGGCTCTGCTATTCCTAAGTTTTATGGCAGTTTCAACCTCAATGTCTCCTGGAGAGATATCACGCTGAGCACGCTCTTCACCTACCAGATCGGCGGCAAGGTACTCGATTACAACTACAGTTCCCTGATGTCGGCAGGCTCTTCGCCCAGTAGCTTCCATAAAGATATCCTCGGTGCATGGACCATCAATGACGCCACGGAGGAAAGTGCTATCTGAAGCGGCAAGGTGCCTTTGGTCAACTACGATGTCAATACCTATTATAACGCGACCTCTTCGCGCTACCTGACCTCGGCAAGGTACCTCATTCTGAAAAACATTAACCTGTCCTATAAGTTGCCGAAAGTATGGGTGAAGAAGTTAGACCTTGAGGACGTGGGTCTCTCTCTGACCTGTGAGAATCTCTTTACGAGCACGGCTCGGAAAGGCATGAACCCGCAGCAGACATTTAATGGTACCCAATACAACTACCTCGTGACACCACGCGTGTTCTCTTTCGGTCTCAATGTTAAGTTCTAATTTTATCAATAAGGAATATGAAGAAATATATATTGATTTTGGCAGCTGCCACGACTCTTGGCTTTACCTCTTGTGGTAGCGACTATTTGGATACGACCCCCAATGACGCCATCTCCCGTTCTACGGCTTTCTCTACGACAAAGAATTGCGCCTTGGCGGTAAACGGCCTTGCCAAACAGATGACCAACCAGTATTTGGGTACTCAGGGTTTGAATGGTGAGGGCACTATTCTCAACTGGTACAACGACTTCAATGGCAACGACCACCAGAAGTGTGCCAATACCGGATGGTCAAGCCTGTGGAACAACCTTGCGTCCTTCAAGACGAGCAAAACATCCCTCTATACTTATTATCCGTGGTATTACTACTATAAGCTCATCGGCAATGCCAATGCCATCATCGATGCAGTGGATGACGCGGAGGGTACAGAGTCGGAGAAGGCATTCATCAAGGCACAGGCCTTGGTCTACAGAGCCTATAGTTTCTATCGGCTTTCTACCTTGTACAGCAAGCGCTGGTGCGACAGCAACAACGGAGCATCCCATGGTATCGTGCTGCGCCTGAAGGCTACCGACCCGACAGAAGACCAAGCACAGGCACAGGCTACGTTGGCTGAGACCTATCAGCAGATCTATGCTGACCTTGACCAGGCCATTTCCTTGTTCTCTTCCAGTTCAGAGAAACGCTCGTCGAGCGAGTTCTACCTGCCTGACCTCAGTGTTGCCTATGCTGTCAAGGCACGTGCCGCCCTCTATCGCGAAGACTGGCAGACTGCTGCAGATTGCGCAGCCAAGGCTCGCTCTGGCTATTCGATCATGGGAGAGAAAGCCTATGCAGAAGGATTCAACAGCCCGAACGATGAGTGGATCTGGGGTGTCTACGAGGCTGAGGACCAGACACTCTACTATTACAGTTATTTTGCTTACATCGGCTCTAACGCTTCTGGTAGTCAGGGCCGCAACTATCCTCTTGCCATCAGCAAGGAGCTGATCGATAAGATCCCTACGACCGATGTGCGCCGTAATCTTTATCTCGTGCCTCAGTCAGACGCGGAGTTCAAGACAATGACTGCATCGGGTTCTACTGCAGGCCGTGTCACCAAGGGCGCGATGTACCAGCGTGCGGTCAATAGTGGCTATCTCTATGCAACCAGTCGTGTCTATGGCTATATGCAGTTCAAATTGCGCGCTGCCTTCATGCCGGGTGGTGGCTCCTTCAACCTGTTCCGTGCGGCAGAGATGTACTATACCGAGGCGGAAGCTGACTGCCACTTAGGCAAGGAGGCTGAGGCACGCCAGTTGCTCTATGATGTCGTGCATCCTTATGATGCCAGTTATGTGCTGAGTACCAAGACGGGCAATGACCTGCTTGACGAAGTGACCACCTATCGGAGGTTCGATCTCTTCGGTGAAGGGTTCGACTGGACCGACTGCAAGCGTTGGAAGAAAGACATTGCTCGTAAGGAATTAAAAGTCAGCGCAGGCTTGGCTTCTCCCGGTAGCTTCAACTCTACTTTCGCCATTACCATTCCTGCGGGTGATGATACGCGGTGGATTTGGGCGATTCCGAATAAGGAAACAGATTACAACTCTGCGATCTTAGCCGATGAATAGAAATACGGTTCCATGTTAGTAAAAATAATGAAGTGAAGGTTTGGTGGCTGGTCTCTGACGGGTCACCAAACTATTTTAAATCGTAATGAACAAGATTATGAGGAATTATCTTTTTCTTGTCTTTTTCCTTTTCCCCTTATCGATGATGGGGCAAAAACGGTCACTCGACCATTCCGTCTGTGACAGGTGGCAGAGTGTGTCATCCACCCAGTTGACTCCGGACGGTAAGTTCACGGTTTTCGAGGTCAACCCCCAGGAGGGAGATGGCAAGCTTATCATCCATCGGAACAGTGATGGCAAAGAGTTGACGATACCACGGGGCTATAAGGCGATCATCGCCGGTGATGGATCCACGGTCACGGCACTCATCAAGTCTCCCTTCAGTAAGATCCTGGCTGCCCGGAAGAAGAATGTCAAGAAAGACAAGATGCCCCAGGACTCCTTGGCTTTCATCCGGCTCGCTGACATGAGTCTTACGAAATGGGGAACCATCAAGGGTTACAAGACCGGACTGACAGCACAGCCGTTCCTTGCTTACGTGCAAGGCGATGCTTCCAAGAAAGACACAGCCTCGGTAGGCAAGAACGCACAGAAAGAGAAAAAGGTCCCCAATGCAGGCAATAAGTCAGGGGATGACGGAACAGTCCTGATCGTTGTCAACACGACCAATGGGGCGGCAGACACGCTCAAGCATGTGGCGGAATATGCCTTCTCGCCTGATGCCAAGCGGTTAGCCGTGCTCGTCAATCCTTCGAAGAAGAAGGCTCAGCAGGCAGGGACAGCCAAGGATAAGGAGAGCACAGGCGAAAAGGAGCCATCCGTGGAAGGGAGCGCGACGCTCTATGATCTCAGGCAAGGCATGAAAGCCACGATCCTCTCAGAGAAGAAAGCATGGTATGGCAGTCTTAAGTTTAGCGTTGATGGCAACCAGCTGGTCTTCCTCGCCTCCACGGACACAGCATCGACAGGTGACAAGCATTGTTCCCTGTTCTTGCACGACGGTCGGGGCACGAGAGAGATCATCCCGCAAGGATACCACAAGAACCTGCCCGAGGGATGGACGCTCAACCAGAACAGTGCCCCAGAGTTCTCACGCTCCGGTCGACGTGTCCTCCTTGGCGTTGCTCCGATCCTCCCTCCCCGTGATACCACGGTCTTTGCGTCAGAGACAGCCCAGGTGGACATCTGGAACTGGCGCGACGACCAGTTGCAGTCACAGCAGAAGGTAGAATTAGAGACTAACAAGAAATACACCTATCCGGCTGTTATCCATCTCGACCGTGCTCAGGAGATCATCCCCTTAGCCACCAACCGATGGGATGACATCACCCTGATGAATGAAGGCGACGGTGAATGGGCCTTGTCACAGGACCGTACACCTTATTATATATCTTCGCAATGGGAGGATAACGACAATGCAGATGTCTATTTAGTCAATACGAAGAATGGCAGTCGACGTGTTGTCGCCAAGAAACTCAACGCTTGGGTGACGGCATCCCCAGACGGAAACTATCTGTTATGGTATCAGATGAACGACTCCGCCTGGTATGCATACGACATCAAGGCATCTACGGCACGCTGCCTCACGCGCAAGGTGCCGGCTGCATTCTACGATGAGGAGGATGACCATCCCAACTTCCCTTCCCCTTACGACATGCGACCGCAATGGTTAGCGAAGGATCGGGGTGTGATCATCTCCGACCGGTACGACCTGTGGCAGTTCAATCCCAAAGACGGAAGCTACATGAACCTCACGGCTGGCAAAGGACGCTCACGCCAATGGCAGATGCGGCATTTCTCGATCGACTATCGCCCCTTGGCTTATTCCAAGTATTGGCGGGAGAAGAATGCCGTTCCCCAAGGAGGACGTGTCTACATGACGGTCTTTGATGAGGTCGGCAAGAAAAATGGACTTGCCTCTGTGTCCCCCTCTAAACCATCCTCCCTTCATGTCGTTGCCCCCGATACAGTGAGCTACATCGACATCCGCAAGAGCAAGGATGCAGCGACCATCGCTTATGGCAAGGGAAACTTCCGCAATGCCTATGATCTCTATATCACCAAGGATGACTTTGAGCATCAGCAACCTTTGACCCGCCTCAACAGTCAGTTGGCTCCCTTCTCATGGGGTACGGCACATCTTGTGCATTGGAAAGCTTACGACGGCACGCCATTGGACGGCATCCTGTATATCCCGGACGGCGTGGATCAGACGAAGAAATATCCTATGATCAGCTATTTCTATGAGCGCAGGTCGGAGACACTTTATAATTTCATCGAGCCGCGTCCCAGTCGCAGTACCATTAACCTTGCTTTCTACTGCTCCCGTGGCTATGTAGTCTTTGTCCCAGACATACGCTATCGGGTCGGTCATCCCGGTGAGAGTGCCTACAATTGTATCGTGTCCGGAGTAAGGTCCATGTGTCAGCAGTTCCCGTTTATCGACTCCACGCGTTTGGCCATACAAGGACAGAGCTGGGGCGGGTATCAGACCGCTTATCTTGTCACTCGCACCTCACTTTTCGCTGCGGCAGGAGCAGGAGCTCCAGTCAGTAACATGACCTCGGCATACGGTGGCATCCGCTGGGCATCTGGGGCATGCCGGCAGATGCAGTATGAGCATGGACAGAGCCGTGTCGGCAAGTCCTTATGGGAGAAAGGCGGGCTCGACCTGTATTTAGAGAACTCCCCATTGTTCAAGGCAGATCGGGTAAAGACACCCCTGTTGATCATGCACAACGACAATGACGGTGCCGTGCCATGGTATCAGGGCATCGAGTATTTCACGGCACTCCGTCGACTTGGGAAGCCCGTATGGATGTTGGAGTATAACAAGGAAGCCCACAACTTAGTGGAGCGCCGCAATTGCAAGGACCTGTCCGTGCGCCTTCAGCAGTTCTTCGACCATTACCTCCAGGGAGCTCCTGAACCTGCGTGGATGAGTAGGGGAGTCCCAGCCATCAGGAAAGGCCAGTACTTCGGTACGGAACTGATGCCCTGATGTCGCGGATGCCCGTTTCCTCCTATTGTCGTGCCTGTGCTCTGTATGCAAGAGCACAGGCACGATTGTTTTCTTAGCTTGTTATTTTAGGTTATATTCTGCCGTTTCTTATATCTTTGTGAACTGTGGGCTAAATAAAAGTAGACGATAGTCACCCTATTCATTGGTATGTTAAACTTAATAAATACCTTGTTTTAGGTATTGCAAAATAGCATTCTTTTATATATCTTTGCAAAATATTAGCTAAATGTTACGTAATTAAGGTGAAAAGTGCCACTTTGTAAAACCAACCAAAGACGGGACTAAGGTGTGAAGTAATGATGCTGTTAATTATATTTAGAGATTTAATATAGATGAAACGAGTACAGAACAAACTAAAGGTATCTTTGTTTCTGTTGCTGACATGGATAGGAATTGGCGTGCATGCCCAGCAGAACATAAAGATCAATGGTACAGTGTTCGAGGCGGGAAGGCAACCTCTTGTGGGGGCGACGATATTCCTGCCCGAGTTTAAAATCGCGGCGGTTACCGACCTTGACGGTCATTATCGTTTAAATAATGTCCCCCAAGGGAAGGTCCGGTTTCAAGTAAAGTATTTGGGCAAGCAAGACGTGGATACCTTGATCGTTGTCAAGGGTGATGTGAAACTTGACTTTACCTTGTCGGATGAGAACTTCCGGTTGAAGGATGTGGTGGTAACCGCACAGAATAAGAACTCTGGACAGTCAACGGCTTCTTATATCAATCGGAATGCCATCGACCATCTCCAGTCAACAAATCTTGCTGATGTCCTTGCCTTGATGCCTGGAGCGATCAGTAATAACCAAGACCTGAATTCGGCAAAGACGATCACGATCCGTGGGATAGACGGTGGAACGGGTTCTGCCATGAACTCATTGGGAACGGCTGTCATCTCGGATGGCGCTCCCTTATCGAACAATGCCAACCTCAGTTCGCTGAACCCTTCATTGAACGGCAGTGCCTCTTCCATGGCGGGGGGTGCGTTAGTTATGTTTATCGTTTACTATTGTCTGCAAATATATAGCTTTCCCTTCTGAAAAGCAAGAAATATGCCAAGAACAGTGTGCTATTTAATGTTTTTTGTATTGCTGCTTGTTGGCTTTTGATGCCTTTTCAGTAATTTTGTGTTCTATTCATTATCAGAGAGACAAGATGACACGATATCATAATATGACAAAGGGATGGTTGTGTGTCCTATTGGCAGTCTTGGGTTGGACCGTAGTCTATGCGCAAGGCGCGTGGGATGTTCAGACGCTGAGGTTGCACAATGGCTTTACGGTGTGGCTCAATATCGACCACAGCCAGCCCAAAGTCTATGGTGCCGTGGTGGTGAAGGCCGGTGCCAAGGATTGCCCCAACACGGGCATTGCCCACTATTTCGAGCACTTGATGTTCAAGGGTACTGACAAAATCGGCACGGTGGACTATGAAA
>CAJLYG010000157.1 GCA_905210845.1 uncultured Prevotella sp. | reverse complement strand
GTTTTCATAAATAATAAGAAATAGAGGATGCATCAGAATTTTGATACACCCTCTTCTAAAACTTGTTTTATTTTTATTTCCGAGGTGCAGCGTAACTTTCCTTACTTTTTATCTTTATACAGGAGTTTTTTTTCAAAATAGGTTGACAGGTTGTCAAATCCCAGTGTTTATCGGGCTTGCAACCTGTTTTGAGGTTGTCAAAGGTTGACAGAAGGTTGACAGGAAAAGCACCTATTTAGCAAAATTCTCTCGAGAATTGATGGCGATACCTGAGCTTTTGTTGTGCAAGACATCAACGATGGGATCAAATTCTCTCGAGAATTTTGTATGATCGCTACTCTTTTCCTATACTGATCATCATAAAGATTGAAATAAAAGCAAAGATGCGGACTGGCTTCGTGCAGGTCCGCATCTTTGTTTATTGGTATTTCTTGATCAATTCATCAGCTCGGGGATCACCTAACTCTTTGGCTTTCTGCAAGGCTTTCAGTCCTGCCGCCTTATCCTTCAACTGTATTTGGGCGATTCCTAAGATAATATACGCATCTGGATAGTCGGGTGAGAGTTGGATGCAACGGTTGGCGCAATCGCGTGCGTCTTCTAAGCGGTTTACCCTGAGATCGAGACTGCCTCGCTCTGCCCAGTATGTCGGCTCATTCGGAGTCATGAGAATGGCGCGGGAGATGTCGTTCAGAGCTTGCTGATATTGATGGATCTTGACCTCGCATTGCTCACGCACATAGTAGAACTGGCTGCTGATAGGGCGACCCAACATGAGGGAATCGTACTGGTTATAGTCGGCAACAGCTGCACGGTAGTTGCCTTCCCCATAATAGAAGTCTCCTCTTGCCAGGAAATAGGGACCTGCCACATTGGTATAGGGGGTGGGGCAGGCTGCAATGGCACTGTCAAGCAGGGCCTTGATTTCTTCTTTCGGTGCCTTCAGGTTGGTCTTGCATTGTGCAGCCTCATAATAGAGTTCTGCATTCCGTAATTTCGTCTTGGTCAGTCCCATGAACACATCATATGCTTGTTGGTATTCGCCCTTGGCAAACATGATCTGTGCTTGCTGGTGCTGGTAGACAGGCTCTGGATTGACCTGATAAGCTTCCTTGGCTTCTGCCATCGCCTTGTCATACGTCCATGGCGTGTATTCCACCGTGGGCTTGTAAAGCAATTTCTGCAGGATGAGCTTGGCATAGTTGGAATGGGCTTCTGCCTTGTCGGTTGCATTTTTGATGCAGGTTTCCATGTCTCGTGCTGCAGCATCAAACTGGTTGGCGTTTACCTCATTCGTGGCACGGTTGGTATATCCCTCCGTGGCTTTCGGGAATTTCTCGATGAAGTCCTCTATATAGGCCACATACCGTAGGGAATCGCCTTGTTGGTTGGCAAGCATCATGGTGACCACGGCCTGGTCTTGCTTGTCGGGCAGGGCTGAGCGGATACCTGTGGAGCGGAGCACAGGATCACTCACGGAAAGTCCATTCTCCACGGCAAAGGTATTGGGATAGGCTACGTCGACGGCATGGATGTCCGAACTGGTCTCCGACTGTTGGAGAAGTCCAATCACTTGTCCGTTTGCATTGACGAAAGGACAGCTGACCGTGTTCTCTGGCGCGGAGACATTCATGATGTAATAGTTGTATTTGTTCATGAATGTTTCTACGCTCTTGACCGTGGCAGCGGTCGTCTGTGGCTTCCCGACGGAATATCCTAATAGGAATACCTTGGAGCCTGTCGGGGCGGAAGTGGTTGCAATGGGGGCTGGGGTCGTCTTTCCGTCGACCTTGAACTTACAGATATCGTAAAGTTCATTGGCACCCAACATCACCTTGACGTTCATTTTCTTGCCATTGGCATCTACTACCACTGCGCTGTCGGCTCCCACGAAAGGTGTCCATGCGCTTACTGCATCTCCATTGGCTCCTACAAACACGCCACGAGAAGAGGCGTGGATGGTTCCGTCCTTATTAAATGTGGTCAGCGTGAATACTGACTTGGCGGTCTTCTGCACGGCAGATGACTGCGCGAACATCCCCATGCCGCAAAGCACGAGGAACTGGAAAAGTATGATTGTACGTTTCATAATCCTAATAATGTTTTTGCGTTTTGTATGGCTGCCTCCGAGATGTTGCTGCCACTCAGCATCTGTGCTATTTCCTGAATGCGCTGTTCGGGCGTGAGCATGACCATACGACTGATGGTGCCTGTTGGCGTTTCTTCCTTGGAGACTTTATAATGTGTCGTGCCCAGGGCTGCGATTTGAGGAAGGTGGGTAATGCTGATCACCTGCCTGTCGTGATTTCCCATTTCCTGCATGATCTGTGCCATCTGCTCTGCCACCCTTCCACTCACGCCGGTATCGATCTCATCGAAGATGATGGTAGGCAGCTTGACAGCACCACTGATCATCGCTTTCAACGAGAGCATCACGCGGGCAATCTCTCCGCCTGACGCTACCTGGCTGACAGGTTGTACTGGCGTGCTCTTATTGGCACTGAACAGAAAGCACACTTTATCGCATCCATTGGGGGAGAGGGGCTTGGAAGTCACTTGTATCTCAAAGCGGACGTTGGGGATGCCTAATGGGATGAGGCGTTGGCGCATCTCCTTTTCTATTTTCGTAGCTGCTTTCTGGCGGATGGCGGTCAGCCGGGTGGATTTTTCCTCACAGGCCTTTCGCTTCTGGTCGACATCTGCTTGCCGTTCGGCAAGCTCCTCATCACCGTGGTCGATATGCTGGAGCTGTTCTTTCAAATGGTCCCTGATCTCGATGAGTTCCTTGACACTCTCCGTGTGGAATTTACGTTCCAGACTGTAGATCTGGTCGAGACGCTCTGTGATCATTTCCTGCCGTTCGGTGTCGAAGTCGAAATTCTCTAAACGGTCGCTGATGTCCTGTGCGATATCTTTCAGCTCGATGTAGCTGCTATCAATGCGCCGGTTGATGTCCTTGATGTCAGGATAGACGGTCTCTATGCGTGAAAGGGCGTAGGAAACATCTTTCAACCTTTCTACGATGCCCTCCTCGTCTTCATTGAAGGCATGGTTGGCTTCGTAGAGCCCAGACTTGATTTCCTCGGCATGGTTCAACGTCTCCAATTCCTTTTCTTTCTCAGTCTGTTCGTCTTCCACAAGTGCCGCCTCATCGAGTTCCTTCTCCTGGAAGCGCATGAACTCTTCGTTCTCTTTATTGCGGGCGATCTCCTCTTGCAAGGATTGCAGTCGTTTCTCAGCTTCATTGTATGCTGAATAGGCGGATTGGTAGTCAGCGAGTTGCTTCTTGTCGTCAGCGATGATGTCAATGACGTTCAGCTGAAAGTCTTCTTTGTTGAGAAGTAGATTCTGGTGCTGACTATGGATATCGACCAATTGCTCGCCAAGGTCACGTATCACGGTGAGTGGAACAGGGGTATCATTGATAAAAGCCCTGCTTTTCCCATTGCTGTTGATTTCACGCCGAATGATACAGTCATCGGCATCCTCATCGATATCATGGTCGCGGAAGAATGCCTGCATGTCATAGCGGGACAGGTCGAAATGCGCTTCGACCACGCATTTGCTCTTCCCGCTCTTGATTGCCTTTACATCCGCGCGGTTACCGAGCAACAGCCCGATCGCCCCTAAGATGATACTCTTGCCAGCACCTGTCTCACCGGTAATCACAGAGAATCCCGGATGGAAGGCAATGTCGAGTTCATCGATGAGCGTAAAATTCTGAATATATAACTGTTTCAGCATAAGCTATAACTTGATTTTCTCCCAGGCATTGTTCTGACTGGGATTGATATTGAAGACAATATCGTAGATGGTTTCCTTCTCCTTTTCCGTTCCTTTGCCTTTGTAGATATTGGCGATCTCGTCACGCTTGTAATCGAGCCAGATTTGGGGCAGCATGCTCAGGGGTTTGTTCTCATGTGCGGTCTTGAGGTCCTGCTCAAGGGCATCAGAGATTGCCTTCCGACCGCGTTCTGGGTTGTTCGCCATCTCATCCAGTCCCTTACGGTAGTAATCGTATTGCAATTGACGCAGTGGTTTCATGCCCACGTCTAAGTAATCGTTGATGATGGCAAACCGGTTGCGGTCGTTGTCGAATGACTTCCATCCACTGAAGTTCAGATTCTGCGCATTGTTGACTAAGTACATGCAACGTTGCAACACGCCCTCTCCACCCATGGGGGAGAAGCTGTCGAGGTCGAGGCCAATGATCAAGTAGGCATAGTAGGCAAAGAGTGCCGTGAGCTGATTGTCAATCGTTTCCTCGGTAAAGTTCAACTGGTCGAACTGCGCAAACTCAAAGTTGAAGTCGTTGTCGGTATTGTTATAGAGCACGGAGGAGTAAGCTGCATTATACACCGGACGGTTTGCCTGGATGAGTGCTTTGCAAGTAAAGACGTTCGTAGAGGCATCATATTTCGTGACGGTGATATTGAAATTACACACGATACGCTCGTTTTTCTGGAACTGCAAGTCGGTCCATTTCCTCTCATTGACAAACTGTTGCAAGGTCTGTTGCAGATTATCGAACACAGCATCATTGGTACCAGAGACCTGAGCATGGTTGATCGTGATCTTGGCATTCAATTCCTGCGCCATGAGGGAGGAACTTACGAAGCAGCAGATGATGATGAGCCAATTCCTCATGATGGTGACTTCGCTATGAATAAAGACGGACGATCTCGTCGACGATATCGCTCGCTACTTCCGTCTTGGGTTTCTTTTCATATTCCTTCTTGCCTTGTGCGGAAAGGATGGTAATCTGGTTATCGTCGCTGCGGAACGTGGTTCCCGGTATACGGGTGCTGTTGAGGACAATGAAATCGAGGTTCTTCTCCTTCAGCTTTTTCTTCGCATGTGACTCTTCATGATGTGTCTCCAACGCGAAACCTATGGTCTTCTGGTCTTCCCGTTTCATCTTGCCGATGGCAGCGGCGATGTCTTCCGTAGGCTGGAGCCGCAAGACAAGGTCGTCCTTCTCTCGCTTGAATTTCTGTTCTGCCACCTGCTCAGGGCGGAAATCGGCAACGGCAGCGCAGAGAACTGCAATATCGCATTGCGGAAAGACTTCGGTTGCCTTTTCGTACATCTCTGCGCAACTCTCCACATCCCATCTGTGGATGGAAGGCGTGCATTGCAATGCCACAGGACCTGTGATCAGGGTGACCTCTGCGCCTCTTTGAGCGCATTCCTCCGCGATGGCAAATCCCATTTTCCCACTGGAGTAATTGCCAATGAAACGCACGGGGTCGATTTTCTCATAAGTAGGTCCTGCCGTGATCATAACCTTCTTGCCTATCAGGTCTTTACCCTTACTTTGCTCATCAAAGAATTGATCTAAGACATGGACGATGGTCTCAGGCTCTTCCATCCTGCCTTTCCCTTCCAGTCCACTGGCAAGGAACCCGCTTCCCGGCTCGATGATATGGTTTCCATACTCCTTGAGCCTTTGCAGATTCCGCTGCGTGCTCTGATGCCTGTACATGTCTAAGTCCATGGCAGGGGCAATGAATACGGGTGCTTTCATCGACAGGTATGTCGTGACCAGCATATTGTCGGCAATACCCTGAGCCATCTTGCCTAAGGTGCTTGCTGTGCAAGGCGCGATGAGCATGGCATCTGCCCACAGCCCGAGGTCGACATGGGAATGCCATGTTCCGTCCCTTTGGGCAAAGAACTCGCTGATCACTGGCTTATGGGTGAGGGCAGAGAGCGTGACCGGAGTGATAAACTCCTTGCCTGCCTCCGTGATCACCACTTGCACCTCAGCCCCTTGCTTGATCAGGCTGCGGATGATCAGGCATGCCTTATAGGCAGCAATGGATCCTGTAATTCCTAAAACAATTTTCTTGTTTCTGAGCATTATCGATGATTGAAGTCACGCAAGCGGATGCGGGTGAGCACCTGTTTCGTGTTATTGGTGAAGTCGTTGTCGAGTATCCAACCATAGTAGCCAGGGTCGCGGTGCAGGACTTCCGTCACGGGCACGCCCTTGTACTTGCCGAAATTGAACACTTCCTGCTTGCGAGGATTGCCTTTCTCATCGGTTAGCACCTTGCCATCAGCATCTGTCATCTCTTTCCAGACGATCCGACCAGCGAAGTCGACATTGTCGTTATTCTTTGAGAACTCGGCGAGGACATCCATGTCATTGGGCAATTTCCGGTCTTCTTCTTCCTGCTTTGCTGGGTCGTACATGTCCAACTCCCCTTGGAGGACGCGGTAGGTAGCTTCCGTATCTTGGTCGGCACGGTGTGCCTCGAAATCCTCTTCCATCTTATGTCCGCAATAGAACTTATAAGCTGCGGCAAGATTGCGGCGTTCCATCTTGTGGAAGATGGTCTGTGCATCGATCAATCTGCATTTGGAGAAATCGAAGTCGATGCCCGAACGCAGGAATTCCTCGGCGAGCATTGGCACATCGAAGTGGTTGGAGTTAAAGCCGGCGAAGTCACAACCCTTGAATTTCTCATTCAGCGATGGGGCGAGGGCTTTGAAAGTGGGGGCATCTTTCACCATATCGTCCGTGATGCCTGTCAGTTGACTGACCTCGGTTGGAATCGTTTTCCCAGGATTGAAGAACTGGTCGCCCCTTTCTTCCTTCCCATCAGGGAATACCTTAATATATGAAAGTTGGATGATCCTGTCGTTGACAAGATCCAGCCCTGTCGTCTCCAAGTCGAAGACGATCAGGGGTTTCGTAAGATTTAATTTCATTGTTGATCAATCATTTAAAAGCATGGGCATGATAAGCATGAGCACATCTTCATTCTCCGGTTGCGTGGCAGGGATGATAATGCCGGCCCTGCTGGGATCGGCGAGCTGGATGATCACCTCGTCGCTGTTGAGGTTGGTCAGGATCTCTGTCAGAGAACCGCCCTTGAACCCGATGCTCATGTTTTGTCCTGTATAGTCGCAGACAATGCTTTCCTTGGCACTTGTCGCAAAGTCGAGGTCCTCAGAGGAAATCTCCAACTTGCCATTCTCCAAGTGGAAACGGATGAGTTGGCTTGCCTCACTGGCAAAGGGGAGCACGCGCCTGAGGGCACTGAGCAGTGCCTTGCGGTCGATGGTCAGTTGATTTGGATTGTCTGCGGGGATCACGGAATTATAGTTGGGATACCTTCCTTCGATCAACCGGCAGGTGAGCGTGCCGTCAGCGAAACGGATTTCTGCATTGCGGTCATCGAACTTGATCACGACATCTCCTCCATCGCTGTTCAGGATGTTTTTCAACAAGCTGGCTGGCTTCTTCGGCAGGATGAAGGATGCCGGTGTCTCGCTCTTGATCGTGAAATTCTTGTTGCGTACTAATTTATGCCCGTCGCTGGCAACGATGGCAAGGCAGTCGGGCGTGAGGTCGAAGTAAATACCGTTCATGACAGGGCGCAACTCATCTTGTGCCGTTGCAAACAGGGAACGGGTGATATTGTCATTGAGAACGCCTGCGTCAATCGTCACGACGGTAGCCCCATCAGGAATAGCCTGTGGTAAAGAATATTCTGC
>CAJLYG010000156.1 GCA_905210845.1 uncultured Prevotella sp. | reverse complement strand
AATACTGCATGATGTTCTATCTTAGTTGTGCTGCTGCCAAGGCAGGTATCTCTAATTTCACAGCCTATATGGCTGCAGAATGTGCCAAGAAATTTGGCGAGGGCATCCGAGTCAATGCCATTGCGCCGGGCTTCTTCATCACCGAACAGAACCGTGCCTTGCTCACCAATCCTGATGGGTCGTATACGCAACGAGGACAGGATGTGATCCGACAAACGCCATTCGGGCGCATGGGAGAACCCGAAGAACTATGTGGGACCATCCATTACCTGATGAGCGATGCCGCCAAATTCGTCACAGGCACAGTGGCTGTCGTTGACGGTGGCTTCAACTGCTTCGCCATGTGATGAGACTTGAGGTGACGTAAACCTTTACGCAACATTTTCACGCTGCAAGAATACAAGCTACTCGTTTATTGTATATCTTTGCAGCGTGAAAAATATAAGGACAATATAGAAACAAATTATGAAAGAACTAAAAGCTTTAAACAAAAGGACTGCACCTAAAAGCTGCATGCCTGAGCGTATCATTCAGTTTGGCGAGGGCAACTTCTTGCGGGCCTTTGTCGACTGGATCATATACAACATGGATCAAAAGACTGACTTCAATTCGAGCGTTGTCATTGTCCAGCCCTTACCGAAAGGGATGGTGGATTGGCTGAATGGCCAGGATTGCCTCTATCATGTCAACCTACAAGGGCGTGAGAACGGGAAGCCCGTCGACACCATCACGAGGATCGACGTGGTGAGTCGCGCCCTGAACCCTTATGCGCAGTATCACGCTTTCTTGGCATTGGCAGAACAACCCGAGATGCGCTTTATCATTTCCAACACGACGGAGGCGGGCATTGCCTTCGATCCTGCTTGTAAGTTTACAGACGCCCCCGCCGCTTCCTATCCGGGAAAACTGGTTCAGTTGTTATTCCATCGGTATCAATATTTCCAGGGAGACCCTGCAAAAGGAATGATCCTGATGCCATGCGAGTTGATTTTCCTGAATGGCCATCATCTCAAAGAGTGCATTTATCAGTACATTGAACTTTGGAAAGATGACTTCGGGGCTGATTACGAAGGGTTCAAGAAGTGGTTCACGGAGGATTGCTTTGTATGCGCGACCTTGGTTGACAGAATTGTCCCGGGATTCCCTCGGAAGACGATCCAGGCGATCCAAGAACGCATTAGCTATAAGGATGACCTTGTCGTACAGGCAGAGAACTTCCATCTCTGGGTAATCGAGAAGGCTGAGAACATGACGACGGAACAGATGAAAGCCGAGTTCCCAGCTGAAAAGGCAGGGTTACATGTCCTGATCACCGACAATGAGAAGCCTTATCATGAGCGGAAAGTCACCCTTCTTAATGGTCCGCATACCGTCTTGTCTCCTGTTGCCTTCCTCAGTGGTGTCAATATTGTGCGGGATGCCTGCCAGCATCCTGTTATCGGCAAATTTATCCACAAGGTACAGTATGATGAACTGATGCAAACCCTGAACCTCCCCATGGACGAGCTTCAGAAGTTTGCTGCTGATGTGTTGGAGCGTTTCGACAATCCTTATGTCGACCATCAGGTGACGAGTATCATGCTTAACTCATTCCCCAAATACTGCGCCCGCGACCTGCCCGGCGTCAAGGTTTACTTAGAGCGTAAAGGCGAGCTGCCCCAGGGTCTTGTGTTTGGCTTGGCTGCCATCATTACCTATTATAAAGGAGGCAAACGCGAGGACGGCACAGAGATCGTGCCCAACGACGCTCCGGAGATCATGCAGTTGCTGAAGGACCTTTGGGCAACCGGCGACACGAAGACAGTGACGGATGGCGTCCTTTCTGCCAAGGACATCTGGAACGGTGAGGACCTGCATGACATCAAGGGACTTGCCGAATTGGTAAAGAAAGACCTTGACCTCATCCAAGAGAAAGGCATGCTCGAAGCCGTCAAGACCATCCTATAATGCTTTTAGGCCTGGGAACATTCCCAGGCCTTTTCTTTCCCTATTTTACCCTGATAATCCGGATACCGGTCTGGGAGGGATGTTTCTTCATATAGGCATAGAGTGTCATCGGCTCCTCCACTACCTGATGGCGGATCTGCGAGGCATTGAGCATGTGCAGTCCGTCTTGATGCCAGACCGCAATCCCGATGTGGGACGTGTCAAGGCCAGCCTTCTGCGTGATGATGGCAATAATATCCCCATCATGGATCGTCTTTCGGAAAAGGGAGGTGTTGGCAATCGTTGATTTCGGCATGTATCGGAAGACCTTGCCATTGAGACGCTCTTCCATCGCCCGGATTTCTTTTGTCCAAGCAGGATGTTTCACTAACATCGGGTAGTCTGATGCATGCCTGCTCATGTAATAAACATTGAGCTTTTGTACTTTCGTAAAGGGTGGGTTGGGTGCCTGCACTTCCTTCACATATCCCTTTTTGGTATTGTCGGCTATCCATTCCGAGAAATAATGCAAGCGTTGGGGATAAGCCACCTTCCCCTGCTCATAACGAATCATCTGTAACTGCTTGCAGAACGCAGAGAAGTTCTTCTGCCCACTCAGGGCACATCGCGTCAAAGCAAGCACATTCTCCACGTAGGTAGTACAGTCCAACTGCCGTAAATTGATAACCAAACGCTCATTGGCGTTCTTCTCCAAGGTCTGCGCCACATAAGGGATACCCTTTAATTGACGAGCGAAATAGACCATCAGCCGTGACGGCGTCGACTTCTCCGGCGCTCCCCTCAGCAAGGCAACGACTTTGTTGCTGTCTTCTTTTGAATATTGGGGCTGTGCAGATACAGGGAACAACCCTAACACAAACACGATGATGCAGATAACCTTCTTCATGATCTCTCCTTTTCTTTTCTATTTTTGCCGCATGAAATTAAACCCAATGTAAAGGTTCAAATTACCGAAGATATTGTTCGACGTAAACTGGTCCTTCTTATAGTTGTAGGTATGGAAAATGGCGCTCAGCCCTGCAAACCACTTGGTGTTGTTATAGACAATCCCAATTCGGCTAACGCCATCAATATTGAAATTGGAGAAAGAGAAGTCACGGAAGGAGAACGACTTACTCTCTAAGTCTCCCACCGATTTCTTGTACCCCAAGGCAAGCGACAACGACCCTGCCAAGAGCCAGTTATGGGCGAACACCCAATTATAGGCATAACCCATGGACGCAGAGAAGTCCTTGTACTTCACTTTTGAGAAGACCAGCGTCGTATCAAGCCCATCGTTGACAATAGGGTCTGATATCTTCTCCTCGACGATGTCCCTGAGTTTCTCGTAATCTAACTGCAAGCTATGACGTGTGTACCCCACTCCAGCCAGCCAACTCCCACAGCTCACCCGCTGTACAGTACTCTGACTGAAAGCAGCAGGATAGGAAAACTTACGGTGGTTGAAGATATAATAGAGATTGAAGCCACTGATGCTGCCCTTGAACCCATCGAATGGAATGTCCTTCAAGGCACTGGCATCAATGTCTTTCCCAAGATCCATCCTGCGAATCTTATAGTCATTGCCCGTATTCTTCAGAAAAACGTCAAAACCGATCTGGTTACTGTACAGGCTAAGGTCTATCTCCTTCTTATTGTTGGAACTGATATGCTTGAAGTCGAACGTATATCCCAAGAATATCCACCGCCATCCGACATAGGGACCCACGCGGACACTCATCTCCGGAGCCAAGGAGACGCTCTGCCCTGTCTTGTTTTTCATCCTGTAGAACTCATACGAACTGGTGCTCTGGATCATCGCCTGGAAATTATAATGCTGGGGTTCTACGAAGTTGGTGTCTACGCGACTGAACTCCTTGATGAAATTGTAAGCCGACTTAAGGATTCCCTTGAGGCGGGAAGGCTTATCCACGGAAAGGGAGTCCTCCCCGGCAAGCATCATGACGGGGCACAAGAAAAAAGTCAGGATCATTATAGCTTTCTTGTACACGATGCCCCTCCGTCATTAAAATTTGCCTAATATGCGGTCGAGGACCCAGTTTGTTGGCGTCGCGCTCACGCTCGTACACGTACAATTGCTGATTCCTTGCAAGTCTTCGATGACAGCCTTGATGATGGGCAACTGCACATAAGGAGGATTGGGGACCGTAATGCTCGTCGTCCCCTCGCTGGTGATCAGCCGGATCGGCGCATAGTTGTAGACCGAGAAAGACAACATCCCTTCGTCGCCGATGACATCGATACAGTCTTCCTTTGCGCTCTTGTGCGCCACGAAGCACCAGGACCCGCACCCCACGACACCATTCTCGAACATGAAGCTGGCACATATCGTGTCCTCCGCCTTGTAGAGATGCGCGCGGTTGGCGGGATAGCCATGCGCACGCGTAATCACCCCGAAGAAGTATTGCATCAGGTCGAGCTGGTGCGGAGCCAGGTCGTAGAAGTATCCACCCCCTGAGATATCCGGTTGCAGGCGCCAAGGAAGGTTCTTCTGCGAGGTATAGTCCAGGTCGCGCGGAGGAACGGAAAAACGGATCTTTACGTCCATCACATCCCCGATGACACGATTATCGATGATGCTCTTCACCTTTTGGAAATACGGGAGATAGCGGCGGTAATAGGCAACGAAGCAAGGGACACCAGTCTGCTCACTGATCCGGTTGATTCGCACACAGTCTTCATAGCTGGCAGCAAGCGGCTTTTCGACATACACAGGCTTGCCCGCCTTCATCGCCATGATGGCAAAAGTGGCATGGCTGGAAGGAGGGGTGGCGATATAGATGGCGTTGATCTCTGGGTCATCAATCAACTCCTGCGCATCCGTATACCACCTTCGGATATGATGACGCTCGGCATAAGAGCGTGCTTTTTCCTCTGTCCGGCTCATCACAGCGATCACCTGCGAGCCATCCACCTCGTTGAAAGCAGGCCCCGACTTCTTCTCCGTGACCTCTCCACATCCGATAAATCCCCAATTGATTCGTTTCATAAGCGACATGCAATTATGTCGCAAAGTTACAAAAAACTTTCTACTTTCCCCTTTTAACTCCTATTTTTTTAGTAGCTTTGCAAGCAAAATAGATAAAATCATGGATATTAAGAAATCTGAATTCTGCATCAGCTCACCGACGGTCAGCAAATGTCCCAAGGACAACAAGCCTGAGTACGCCTTCATTGGGCGATCCAACGTAGGCAAATCGAGCCTCATCAACATGCTCTGCAACCACAAGGGGCTCGCCAAGACTTCTGCCACGCCGGGTAAGACGTTGCTCATCAACCACTTCATCGTGAATAACAGTTGGTATTTAGTTGACCTACCGGGGTATGGCTTTGCCAAACGTTCCAAGAGCGTACAGCAGAAATTAGAGCAGATGATTTCTGGATATATCCTGCAGCGCAAGCAATTGGTGAATGTGTTCGTGCTCATCGACATCCGGCATGACCCACAACTCATCGACCGGGAGTTCATCGACTGGCTGGGGGAAAGCAATGTCCCCTTCTCGATTGTCTTCACCAAGGCGGATAAATTAGGACCGGTCAAAGCACGGCAGAACGCCACCGCGTGGATGGAAAAGTTGAAGGACCGCTGGGAAACCCTTCCACCCTACTTCATCACCAGTGCCGAGAAGAAAACCGGCAGAGAGGAAGTATTAGACTATATTGAACAGATCAACCAATCGTTGACAGCAGAAGATTAATCTCCATATTGTTTATTGCGATCAAAAAAGTATGGTTCCATACGTTGATATACAAAACCTGACCAAGTCGTTTGGGGCTCAGGTACTATTTAAGAATATTTCCTTTTCCATTGCAGAGGGACAGAAGGTAGGACTCATCGCCCGCAATGGAACGGGGAAGTCGACGCTTCTCTCCGTGATCACTGGCAAGGAAGGGCACGACTCCGGTGAGATCATCTTCAAAAAGGACCTGGTCGTAGGCTATCTGGAGCAAACCCCGGCGTTCAACCCTGAGGAGTCCGTACTCGATGCTTGCTTCAACCACCAAGGGAACCCAGAGAAAGTGTTGAAAGCCAAGCAAATCCTTACGCAGTTGAAGATCACCGACCTCGACCAACCCATGAAGCAGTTGAGTGGAGGACAGCAAAAGCGCGTGGCTTTGGCTAATGTCTTGATCACGGAACCAGAGTTCTTGATCTTGGATGAGCCTACCAACCACTTGGATCTCGAAATGATCGAATGGTTAGAGGGCTTCTTGGCAAGGGGCAACAAAACCTTGCTCATGGTCACCCACGACCGCTTCTTCCTTGACCGGGTCTGCAATAGCATCATAGAACTGGACAACCAGACCCTATACAGCTATCACGGCAATTACAGTTACTACCTGGAAAAACGCCAGGAACGGATGGATGCCGCCCGTGCAGAGATCCAACATGCCAACAACCTCTACCGACGGGAATTGGAATGGATGCGAAGGATGCCACAGGCACGCGGGCACAAGGCACGCTACCGGGAAGAGGCTTTCTACGAACTGGAGAAACGGGCCAAGCAAAGGATAGAGGAACGACAACTCCGACTGAAGTCGAGCAATGTCTATATCGGCAGCAAGATCTTTGAATGCCAATATGTCTCCAAGGCTTGGGATCCTGACCATGTGATCCTAAAGGACTTCTACTATAACTTCGCACGATTCGAGAAAATGGGAATCGTGGGAAACAATGGGACGGGAAAATCCACGTTCATCAAGATGCTCTTGGGACTCGTCCCCCCTGACAGTGGAAAATTCGATATCGGAGAGACGGTGAGATTTGGCTATTTCTCCCAGGAAGGACTGCAGTTCAACCAGGACCAAAAGGTTATCGACATCATCACGGACATCGCGGACTACATCGACTTAGGCGGGGGACGGCACATGACGGCATCGCAGTTCCTCCAGTATTTCATGTTCACACCCGAGGAGCAACATAATTACGTGTACAAGCTCAGTGGAGGCGAGCGCAGGAAACTCTATCTCTGCACGATACTCATGAGAAATCCTAATTTCCTTGTGTTAGACGAGCCAACCAATGACTTGGACATCCAGACCTTGCAGGTGCTGGAAGAATACCTTGCCGATTTCCCTGGGTGCGTAATCGTGGTCAGCCACGATCGCTATTTCATGGACAAGGTCGTCGACCACCTGCTCGTCTTCAAGGGTCAAGGGGTCATCCAGGACTTCCCCGGCAACTACTCACAATACCGGGAATGGAGCGCGATGAAGACGCAAGCGGAGGAAGAGTCGAAGAAAACCTCGGAGAAAAAGCAGAAGGAAGACTACCATCACGATACGCGCCGGAGAATGTCCTTTAAGGAAAAGCGCGAGTTCGAGCAGCTGTCAAAGGACATCGAGGCTTTGGAACAGGAAAAGAAGCAATTGGAAGAAGAACTCTGCAGTGGCACGCTGACGCCTGAAGAACTGACTCAGAAAAGCAAGCGGCTCCCTTTACTCAGCGATGAACTGGACGAAAAGGAGATGAGATGGCTGGAGCTCTCCGAGCTCACTTAGGTCAACAGGCCACATGGGGACGGTGATCCGTCCCTGCACGCTGTTTACCGGGTAGCCTTCCCACGGCAA
>CAJLYG010000155.1 GCA_905210845.1 uncultured Prevotella sp. | reverse complement strand
GGAATCCAACCGCCGCGCCGCCCGCGCACGCTGGGCCGCCCACATGACGGAGGACATGGAGACAGAGGAGGAATGCCCGTGTATGCAAACGGATGCTATATAAAAGAAAAGAAAAAAGAGAAAAGAAGGTATTCTGAAAAGAAACACCCCTGACCCCCATTCTGCATCCCATCGCTTCAAAATGTGGAAAACATTGTGGAAAACCTGTGGGTGTCCTGTGGAAAACCATCTTTTCCCTGCGCTTTTTTCGCTGCCGACGGGAACATTTTGCCCACTCCCAGCGTCTTATAAACAGAAAGGATGGTGTATGATGTGACCCTCATCTATTGCTTTGAGAAGAAAGGAGTATTGGCAAATCCCGATGATGAGAACAGTGTGATCCCCACCATTACCCGCGCAGACTTTAACCGATATGTGGCAGCCGGAACGGTAGCAGGAGGGATGATCCCCAAATTAGAGAACGCGCTCAATGCCGTGGATGCTGGCGTTTCCCAAGTCATCATTACCCTTGCCACCGCGATCGACGGAAAGCAAGGGACCATCATCCAAAAATAAAGAGGTGAGACCTGCTAAAATACTAATATACGTTAAAACAAAGAGGAAGCTGTAACTTTCAGTCCCTTAAGTCGTCATTCAATTAGAGAGAAGATGAAAAAGATCAGTTTTCGTAACGATGTGTTGCCGCTGAAGAATCAGCTTTACCGGTTGGCACTGCGCATTACTCTTGACAGTACAGAAGCAGAGGACATCGTGCAAGAAACATTGATCAAGGTCTGGGACAAGCGAGAGTCCTGGGATAGCATCGATTCCATCGAGGCTTTCAGCCTGACCATCTGCAGGAATCTCGCATTGGATCATATCAAGAGGCAAGACCATCAGAACGACTCCTTGGATGATTCTGCCGATAACAGGCCCGACCAGTCATCAAATCCTGACGAGCAAATGATCCAAAGAGACCGGATTAACTTGGTAAAAAGGCTCGTTGACCAACTTCCGGAGAAACAACGCAGTTGTATGCAGCTACGCGACTTCGAAGGGAAATCATATAAAGAGATCGCCCAAGTCTTGGGAATCACTGAAGAACAAGTCAAAGTGAATATTTTCAGGGCAAGGCAGACGGTGAAGAATCGGTTTAAAGAATACGACAATTATGGATTATAAATACATACAACAACTTTTGGAGCGCTACTGGGAAGGAGAGACCTCCTTACAGGAGGAGGAAATTCTCCGGAGCTTCTTCAGTCAGAAGGATATTCCTGCTGACCTGATCCGCTACAAGGCGTTGTTCGTGTACGAACAGCAAGAGAAGAACGAAGATGTATTAGGGGATGACTTCGACGAGAAGATCCTGTCCATGATTGAGGAACCGGCTCCAGTCAAAGCCCGTGTCATTACCATGCGCCAGCGTCTCATGCCGCTTTTCAAGGCAGCTGCGATCGTTGCGATCTTCCTGACTTTAGGGAATGCAGCGCAGGTGCCGTTCAATGACAAGGCCGAGAAGGTGAGCAACATGAGTGGCTATGAGCAAATCCCACAAGGCAATTCCGTTGCCATGGGTGACTCCGCGGCTATCGATACCCTGCAGCAAAGCAATGCGCAGCCGATCAACCAGCCGCAAACCACGATCTTAAAATGATATATTTCTATGCTTTCTCTATAAAATCATGTTTAGTAAAACAAAAATGAAACTGTGAAGTTTCAATTCTCTCAAATTTTTCATAACATACTAACGTAGAAAAGGGGCTGCGACTCAATCGTGAGAAGCAGCCCCTTCTTTTTTCTAATAGGTCATCTCCAACCTTCCATTAGGTCATCTCCAACCGCCCGAAAGGCCATCTTTCGGCTTGCAAAAGACCATCTCCTGCAAGACGAAAGGTCACCTCCCGCACGCTGGCTAATTGGCAGTGATCACCTGCCACTCCCCATTGCTGATCTTCACGGGTCCATCCAACAGGACAGCCAAGACCGTAATCTGAGGATCTAAGACAGAATCAGGAACGTCGATATACAGATTGCCCGGCGTAGAACTCCAGTATGCCTTGTTATAGAGCTTATAATTCAGCATAGTTCCGTTACCGACTACCCAAACCCGGTTCACCTTATTGAGCAAGCCTTTGACCTCTACCACGCCATGTGGGCGGTAAGGGATATAAAGATACAAGATGTCCCCTGCCTTATTCAAGGTTGTATAGCCCTGGAAACAATAAGAAGGGATACCCGCACGAGTGTCGTAGATTGCCTCCTGATGCTTCTTTGTCCAGCGTCCCAACTCTTTCAGGACATCCACTTCCGGCTGAGGAATTGTGCCATCAGCCCTCGGGCCGATATCCAACAGCATGTTCCCTCCATTGCCTAAGCAGTCGCAGAACGTGCGCAGCACCTGATAGGGACTCTTGAAGTTCGTGTCTGTAGGCTGATACCCCCATGAGTCGTTGATCGTCTGGCATAGCTCCCAGTACTTACTCTTGGGGCGCACTACTGGGATACCCTGCTCCGGTGTCGCATAGTCGCCATATCCCTGGATACGAGAGTTGAGGATCACGTTCGGGTTCTTTGCCCGAAGCATCTTCACGATCTCTGGGGCATGCCATGCCTCTGCCGTCTGCTCCCAGTCCCCATCAAACCAGAACAAGTCAGGATTGAAGGTATTGCTCAGCTCAGACAGCTGGGCAAGGTTAAACTTCACGAACTTATCCCAGCGCTGTGGGTCGTTCGTGTAACGGTGCTGGGTCTTGGTCTTGTTTGGATAATTCTCGTTCGACCAGTCGAGCAGGGAATAATACAACCCCACTTTCAGTCCCTCCGACCGTACAGCATCCACGAAAGGAGCGATCAAGTCCCTTTTGGCGGGAGTGCATTTCTTCATGCTTAGGTTCCCCGCCTTCGTATCCCATAAAGCAACACCGTCATGATGCTTGGTCGTCATCACCGTATACTGTGCCCCACTCTCCTTAATGAGCGACGCCCAGGCCTTGGGATCATACTTCTTGGCGGTAAAGCCTTTCAACTGAGACATATACTCATCGTATGGCAGGTACTCGTTATAGAACGACCAGCTCTCGGAAACTCCTCTGACCGCATAGATCCCCCAATGGATAAAAATGCCCAATTTTGCTTTGCCAAACCATTCCATACGTTTCTCGTATGAGGCTGAATCTTCCAAAGAAACAGTCTTTTGTGCCCTTGCGGCTGGTCCTGTCATCAAACAGGCAGCCAGGATCGATCCTACTACTGATATTTTCATGTATGATATAAGTATAAATGAGTTATCATTGATTTGCTTTCTTCAGACGAAGATTCAATTGAAACAAGGATGGCAGGAAGATGCAGAGAGAGAAAAGAAGACTCATCCACACAGCCCGCTCATTGCCTTGGAAGATGTCAGCATAATTCCGACTATCGGCCACTTGCGGCATCAGATTGTAGATCACATAGATTACCGTATTGTTCACCCAATGGAAAACCACTCCAGGTACAATGCTGTCCGTACGATAATACATCCACCCGAGCAAAAGCCCGATGAGGGTTGCATGTACGAACTGAGGCAGATTGCCATGGGCACCGCCAAAGATCAAGGCTGAGATCAAGATGGCGATCCAATGCCAACGACGGTCAAACATCTTCAGAAGCGTCCTTAGGATCGCTCCCCGGAAGACTACTTCCTCGACAAGCGGGGCTAAAATGCCCACAGCCAAATACCCCCAACGGTCACTCATCAGTCCCTGCAAGACGGTTTCTGTAGAGGAAGGTAATTCCAAGGACATCACGTCATCGATGTATATGGAAGGCAACAACGTGCCCAAGGCCAAGAATACGACCCATAACAACGTGGCCCAAGGACGGCCTGCTATATAACTGCGAGATACGCTATTGTACTTACGCCACCAGAAGACAGCCAAGGTCAACACGCTGGATACGGCACTTGCAATGATCAGCATGGCCGTATTCAAGGTTATCGGACCCGCTTTCAAGTCCTTCAACACGATGTTGAAAGTAGCCCCTTTACATAAATCCCAGACCATTGGGACGACAGCCATCATGAGTATCTGGATGATCACGAAAAGGATGAAATACCATACGATATCCAAAACATTTCTACAAGTCTTATTCATAGATCAAGTTCTTTATCAAATTGTTCCTCAACCAACTTCTCGTCTTTCTGGAGTTGTTGGACCAAATCATCCGGATGGTCAAACTTATGCTCCTCACGAATACGGTGCATGAATGACACCAAGAGCTTCTCGCCATAGATATCCTGATGGAAATTGAAAATATGCGTCTCCAAGGTCAAATCCTTTCCATCAAAGGTAGGACGTGTCCCGATATTCATCATCGCCCGTTTCATTTCCATCGAGTTCTTGAGCCGCACCTTCACGGCATAGACACCCGGAGCAGGAATGAGCTGTCCAAACTCCTTAACATCTAAGTTTGCCGTAGGAAAGCCGAGCTTGCGCCCCTCATGGAAGCCTTGGACGACCGTTCCCAAGATCGTATAAGGATAGCCCAAGCATTGATTTGCCATCTCTATCTCTCCTGCCTGGACATAAGAACGGACGACAGAAGAGCTGACGTTGATGCCGTTCACGGCTAATGCCTGGTTCTGAATCACCTCAATCCCCAATTCCTTGCCATATCGTACATAATCTCCGAAACCTTCCTGACGGTCATGGCCAAACCGGTTGTCATATCCAATCACCAATTTCCGGACATTGAGCCGGTCTCTTAGGATCTTTTCCATAAAATCATGGGCAGAAAGCCGAGCCATCTCCTCATCGAAATGGAGCAACACACAATTGTCCACATTCGTCTTGGCAAGCTGTATCAACTTCATGTCCAAGGTAGACAGCAACTTCGGTACGAAGTCGCTATGCAACACTTGCCTCGGATGCGCGTCAAACGTGACCACTGTCGACTCCAAACCAGCCGCCTTAGCCTCATCAATCACATGCTGGATGAGGAACTGATGCCCACGATGCACGCCATCAAAGAAGCCAATCGTAGCGACACAAGGCTGTATATCTACCTTCCCATCACTCAACTTTATTGTTTTCATTACCTTATCTTTTCCATCCAATCTTCACCTGTCGACTCATGGAGGGCATGGATCCCTAACCTACGGGCTGCCTCACAATTTTCCATGGAATCATCAACGAACAAAGTCTCACCAGCCAGAATGCCCGCCTGCGCTAATGTCTCCTGGAAGATCTTTTCATTGGGCTTGGCCAAATGCATCTCATAAGACAGGAACACTTGGTCAAAATAATCCTTCACGCCATAATCCCCGTATGGGAAAAGCTGGTCTGCACACAACCGCCAATGCATGACATTGGTATTGCTGAGCAGATAAAGGCGATACTTTTGGCGCAGCTCCAACAAGCGCTTCTTCTTGGTATCAGGGATCGTTGTCAGCAATTGGTTCCAGGCCCATACCACTTGTTCGTTGGTGGCATTGCAATGAGCCCTTTCCCGGGCCTCCTCACAAAACTCCTCAACCGTGCATTGACCCACTTCCGTCTTCCAAAAGAGATCTTCCGTGCGATGCTCCCTTACATAAAAGGAAATATCCTTAGCCCCGATTTTCTCAAAGGCATCCATGCACCGCTGGGCATCAAGCCCGACGAGCACTCCTCCTAAATCGAAAATGATATTTTTTATATAATTTTCCAATGTAATCCACCTTATATTTCCGTGCAAGACTCCCTGCACAACCTACATGCAAGTGCAAAGTTACGTAAAATTATCCATAATCCGATGAAATTCTTTCTCAATGCTACATTTATTAAACAAAAAAATTGTACCTTTGCAAAAAGAAAGGATCAAACCATGAACAAGAAGCTATTTATTTTATTAACAATTATCTTTTGTACAGTTAAGAGTATGGCAACCATCCCAGTTTATGTATGGCTGGGATATGATAACAACAAGACGGCAGAGTCGTTAAGAAGCGATTTCCAGCAATGGAAAAAGCATGGCGTCGTGGGTGTCTGTGTCAATTGTGGCATGGACGAGAAGAAGATCGCCGTTGCCTCAAAGATCGCACATGAGGAAGGGCTGATCTACCATGCATGGATTCCAACTATGGTACAAGGCGGTCATGACAAGTCTTGGTATACTGTCAACCGGCTCGGTCAATCTGCCTACGATCATCCTGCCTACGTTTCGTATTACACAACCCTCGATCCCAGGAACCCTGAGGTGATCGAATGGCTCAACAAGAAATTTGCTGAAATCGCCAAGTTGCCAGATGTCGACTACATACAACTTGACTATATCCGCTATGCAGACGTGATCTTAGCCAAGGGGTTATGGAGCAAGTACAATCTCGTGATGGATCAAGAGTATCCGAATGCAGATTATTGCTACTGTGACAACTGCGTCAACGCCTTCAAGCAGCAGTCAGGCATTGACATCCGAAAGGTCAAGGACCCATCCAAAGTCAAGGCGTGGGCACAGTTCCGCTGTGATGCTATCACCAATCTTGTGAACAAGATCTGTGCCACCGTACATGCCTGCGGCAAGAAGATGAGCGCGGATGTCTTCCCAGGACCCAAGAGCCATGCGGAATGGATGGTTCGCCAGCAATGGAATAAATGGGACCTTGATGCCGTCTTCCCCATGAACTACAACGACTTCTATATGGAGCCCGCGTCTTGGTTAGGGAAAATAACCAAAGAGGAAGTGAAAAGCGAGAAGAAGAAAGGTACGCCCGTTTACAGTGGATTATTTATCTGCAAGGACTGGAAGAACAAGGCAAACGTAGTAGATCCCGAGAATTCTGGTCTGCTCCCATCTGAAATCGCAACAGCAGTGAAAGGCTCCATGAAAGCCGGTGCAGCAGGGATTTGCCTGTTCACGCCCTATAGCATGACCGAAGATCACTGGCGTGCATTGGATGCTGTTACCCAATAGGGAAAAGACTTTTTCCAAAAAATATTTGGATAATTGCCCAAAAGCGATTATCTTTGCACTCGTAAACTTATCTTCCTCTCTCTCATGGGAGGAAGAATAAGTCGGACTTGTAGCTCAGTTGGTTAGAGCAACAGACTCATAATCTGGAGGTCCTAGGTTCAAGCCCTAGCTGGTCCACAAGGTTAAGCATCTGAATATTAGATACTTAACCTATTTTTGTTTCTAGACCTTTCTGGATTAAGAAATACAATCACCAGAGCTTTTCCTCTTTATTTGCTACATTGTTGACTGATTGTTGACTAATTAATTTAAACGTAACATGCTGACAATCAAAGCAGAAATTAAAAAAGGAGAGCTTAAAGCAAATGGTACTTACAATGTAAAGATACGCTTTACGCTCAATCGTAAGGTGAAGAGACTATCATCTAGTCTTTTCGTTTCTCCAAAAGACTTAACTAAATCTGGAGATTTCAAGAAAACGACCAAGATTTACAAGGAGATTGAGAACTTAGTACAAGGGTACAAGAACAAGTGCAATGAAATGCAGGTTGATTTAAACAGCTATTCTCTTGATGATATTTTCAAGCACCTAAAGTTTGAGGATATGAAAGACAAGGAGATTGACTTTATCGACTTTTCCAGAAAGTGGATAGCTAAGGCTACCATAAAAGGAGCAAACAATTACAAGACCGTTCTCAACTCACTCACTTCATTTATTGGACGTGACA
>CAJLYG010000154.1 GCA_905210845.1 uncultured Prevotella sp. | reverse complement strand
GGAACACATCGATCCGAACGAGCCGATCCGCTTGAACAAGTACTTGGCAAATGCTGGGGTATGCAGCCGTCGGGAGGCTGATGAATTCATCCAGGCAGGAGTAGTTTCCGTCAACGGAAACGTAGTTACCGAATTGGGTACCAAGGTCCTGCGTTCGGATGAGATCAAGTTCCACGATCAGCCCGTTACCCTTGAGAAAAAGGTGTATGTTTTGCTGAACAAGCCTAAGGACTATGTGACGACGAGTGATGATCCGCAGCAGCGTAAGACGGTCATGGACTTGGTGAAGAATGCTTGTCCAGAGCGTATCTATCCAGTAGGTCGCCTCGACCGGAATACCACGGGTGTCCTGTTGCTCACCAATGATGGCGACCTCGCCAGCAAGCTCACGCATCCGAAGTTCTTGAAGAAGAAAGTATATCATGTTTACTTGGACAAGAATGTCACGGCTCATGATATGCAGCAGATCGCAGAGGGTGTTACCCTCGAAGACGGTGAGGTGCATGCAGATGCCATCGACTATGCCGATGAACGTGACAAGAGCCAGGTTGGCATCGAGATCCATAGCGGTAAGAACCGTATCGTGCGCCGTATCTTCGAGAGCTTAGGCTATCGTGTTGTCAAGCTCGACCGCGTCCAGTTTGCTGGTCTCACCAAGAAGAACCTTCGTCGTGGTGACTGGCGCTTCCTAACAGAGAAGGAAGTGGAGATGCTTCGTATGGGGGCTTTTGAATAAATAACAAGCAAAATGGAAACAGTAAAAAGAACAAAGGTCGTAGACGTGCTAAAAAGCACTGCCTACGGCTCTGTTGTAAATGTCAAGGGATGGGTGCGCACGCATCGTAGCAGTAAGGCTGTAGACTTTATCGCATTGAACGACGGCTCTACGATCAAGAATGTGCAGATTGTTGTCGATCCATCCAAATTCGACGAGAATACTTTAAAGCAAATTACGACTGGGGCATGTATCAGCGCTACTGGTCTGTTAGTGGAGAGCCAGGGCAAGGGCCAGGCATCAGAAGTGCAGTGCCAGGAATTGGAGGTCTATGGACCTTGTGGCGCAGACTATCCCATGCAGAAAAAAGGACAAAGCTTCGAGTACATGCGGCAGTATGCCCACCTCAGGCTTCGTACCAATACTTTCGGTGCGGTATTCCGCATCCGTCATAACATGGCCATCGCCATCCATCGGTATTTCCACGAGCATGGCTTCTATTATTTCAACACGCCGCTGATCACGGCCAGTGATGCAGAGGGAGCTGGTGAGATGTTCCAGGTCACGACACTCGACCTGAGTCGGACAGGCAAGGATGGTGAAGTGGCGTATGACAAGGATTTCTTTGGAAAGAAGACCAGCCTGACCGTCAGTGGGCAGTTGGAGGGCGAGCTTGGCGCAACGGCCTTGGGAGCTATCTATACCTTTGGTCCTACTTTCCGTGCGGAGAATTCCAATACTCCGCGCCATTTGGCAGAGTTCTGGATGATCGAACCAGAGGTAGCTTTCTTGGATAAGGAAGGACTGATGGACTTGGAGGAGGACTTCATCAAGTACTGCGTGAAATGGGCTTTGGACAATTGCAAGGATGACTTAGAGTTCTTGAACAAGATGATTGACAAGACCTTGATTGCAACCTTGGAAGGGGTACTGAAGGAGGACTTCGTGCGCTTGCCTTATACAGAGGGCATTCATATCCTTGAAGAGGCTGTCAAGAACGGTCATCAATTTGAGTTCCCGATTACAGGATGGGGAATGGACCTGGCAAGCGAGCATGAGCGTTATCTCGTGGAAGAGCACTTTAAGCGACCTGTTATCATGACGGATTACCCCAGCGAGATTAAGGCTTTCTATATGAAGAAGAATCCCGATGGCAAAACCATGCAGGGCACGGACGTGCTGTTCCCTCGTATCGGGGAGATTATTGGTGGTTCTGTCCGTGAGGAGAGCTATGAGAAGTTGACGGCAGAGATGGCTGCACGCCACATGGATGAGGCTAACTATAGTTGGTATTTGGACACTCGCAAGTATGGCTCATGTCCTCATGCAGGCTTCGGACTTGGCTTCGAGCGCCTGATCCTGTTCGTGACAGGGATGCAGAACATCCGTGATGTCATCCCCTTCCCACGTACGCCTAAGAGCGCGGAGTTCTAATTTTGTATCGCAAATAGGAAAGAGTCCTTTGGCATGAGCGATCAGCCAAAGGACTCTTTTTCGTTATTGTGCCTGCCAGGAGGATTATCCGCAGTGGAAATAGGTCTTTACCAACATACGGGTTGCCTCTTGGTCGCCTTCGATGTCGTGTCGGAGCGTCGCGTCATGGAAGGACTTCAGTTGCCGGATAATTCCATCGATCATCTCCTTGCTGAAGACACCCCCCTCTTCGAAGACAGCGCGCTGTTGCTGCAGACAGTCGGCAGAAGCCGAACAGCTGTCAGGGAGTTGTGCAAGGTGGGCAAGGACTTTCTCATTTTGCTTGTCATGGATGTTGACATCAACATATGTTCTCTGTGCAACTTCTAAAGCATTCGGCATCTCAAAGCCATGGCGGCAAGCCACGCAGATCCCCGCAAGCAATTGGTAGAGGTCGGCAGAGCCATCGGAAGAACGGATCTCGACAGTCTGTTTGAAGGTTGCGTCTAATTCCTGCTCTGTCTCTTGTGGGTTGGCAATGTGTGACATGTCAACTCCCGCATTCCATCCTAAGGGAACGCGTACCAAGACAGAGCGGTTGCGGTCGCCCCAACAGACATTGGTTGGAGCTTCCTGATGGGGAACCAGACGGAAGTAAGATGTCGGGTTCTTGTTTCCGAATGCAGTAATGCTGGGAGCCAAGTCCATCAGGCCAGCAATCATGCGCCGGGCATCCTCGCTGAGGACACCATCCTTCAGCATCATGTTTCTCCCGTCTTTCAGCATCCTCATGTGTATATGAAGGCCCGACCCGGCCTTCCCATTCGTGATCTTGGGCGCAAAGGTCACATTCAATTGATGGCGGTAAGCCAAGTTGCGGATGATCCATTTCGCGATCATTAGTTCATCCGCAGCATCCCGGACATTGACAGGCAAGAACTCGATCTCGTTCTGCTCATAATCAAGTCCGTTGAGCTTGAAGTTCCCCACTTCGGAATGTCCATATTTGATATGTCCGCCTGCCCTGGCGATGTATGCCATGCACAGGGTCCGGAAATCATTGGTCTTGGCATAAGGCGCAGACTCATGGTATCCATGCTGGTCGATGGCTGGGAATACATCCTCATCCGGTCGGATGACATAGTATTCCAGTTCTCCCATGGCCTGGAACTCCATGCCTGTCTTCTGGGTAAAGGCAGCAGCGGCTTTTGTGAGCGTATGCTCTGGGGAACTGGCTAATGGGTTCCCATCTTTGTCGAAGAAAGAACAGAGGAAATCCAAGGTCGGGATCTCTGCAAAGGGATCGACGAAAGCCGTACTGAACCGGGGTAGGACATACAGATCACTGCTGCTTGCCTGGATAAAATCAAACAAACTGGATCCGTCAACGCGCTCCCCATAGGTGAGAATGGTATCCAGGTAATCAATGTCGGTGAGAACGAAGTTTAATGTCTTTAGCTTCCCGTCCCCTCCTGGATACATGAAGTTAACCATTTTGATACCTTTCTCCGTAACAAAGGAGATGATGTCTGCCTTGGTAAATTCTGACGCAGGCTTCTGCAAGAACGCCACAAGGTCGTTGGCGTTCGTCATAAATACATTTGTGGTCATTGGTATTGTTGTTTAAGTTGATGAATATATATATGTTTTGTATGACTTCCTGTCTTATTTGATGGATTCGCTTTGCAAGTGCTCAATACCTCCCGTGATGGGGTTGAGGACGATCTGGGTTGTTTGCTTCTTCCCAAACAGTTCGCCACTTAGGTTTTCTGTCTTCCCGAATTGTGCGGCATAGAATTCGAAGCTTGCCATCAATCGCTCTTGCTCATAAAGAGAGACCTTGATCTTATCCGGGACGTTCACGTTCAGGTTAATGTCATCCTTTTCCTTCTTCTCGTTCTGAAGGGAAGGGTCGGCGTTTGCCATCGTATGCTCATCTTCGACGATGATATAGTAAGGCGCACCGCCTAAATCGTCAATGTCCGTGAACCCTAAGCGTTGTGAGAAGCGGAAGAACAACTTCTTATTCGCCTCCTTTTGGGGGATAAAGGTCATTACGACTTCCATCGTATCCTTGACGGTCACCCCGTTGAATACCTGCAATAAGGCTTTTTCCTGGGTGTCTAAGTTGTTGAGCATGAGTTTTAGCTGTTCTCCATCCTTAGGCATGGTATCTGCCTTTCCTTTGGACAGCTGAGCGCGACTGTCACGGATATCGTAGATCTCCTGTGCGCAGAGCTCTGCCATTTTTGCGGAACTGCCCGCGGTCAGGATATCCTCGTTCATGTAGTCTTTAGGATTCAAGACCGCCGGTTTCTTGCCAGGGACGTATGGTGTAGGCGCACTTGCCTTCCTGCCTTTTGCGTTGACAGCTAATAGGACGCCGTTATCATCAAGGCTGACATCGGATATAGTGTATTTCTTGTTGAGTGATAGGGTATACTGCTTGGAAGAGTCGGGCACTCCCAATGGGGTCATGCTTGTGTGGATAATGCGGTAGGTCGTGCTGGGCTCGAAGTCGACATCTGTCTCCTTCATGTAACGCTCAGCATATTGCGCGAACTCTCCCGGAGTATAAACTGTTTTTTCTACAAGGAAAGAAAACCTCATTGCTGTCTTAGGCAGGAAGTATGTAGTTCCTTCAACAGGCTGTTGCGCTTTCAAGAAGCCAACGCCACCGAATATAAACAGAGAGGTTAAGATCAATTTTTTCATCTTTATATGTCTTTAATCATTCAATCGTTTAAATGCTTCTGGAAGGAAGCGGATGATATCACTGGCGATTAGGCTCTCTTTGCCTAATTCCTTGGCGGCAAGGTCTCCGGCAAGGCCATGTAAGTACATGCCTAACATACAAGCGTCAGCCTGCTTGTATCCCCTTGCCAAAAGTCCAGTGATGATGCCAGTCAGCACGTCACCACTGCCTGCTGTTGCCATACCGGAGTTGCCCGTTGTGTTGAAGAGGACATGCCTGTCAGGCAAACAAAGGGCGGAATAGTGACCTTTGAGGATGATATAGGCTTGCAGTCGTTCTGCTAAGTCCCTGGCCTTGTACAATCGGTCGTAGCATCCATTGCAGTTCCCGCCTTCAAGCCGGTCGAATTCCCCGGGATGGGGCGTCATGATAATTCCTTTGGGAAGTTGCTGCATCCATGCCCGATGGTTGGCAATGATATTGATGGCATCTGCATCGATGACCATGGGGCAATTGGTCCTGCGGATCTGGGCAATCATGGCAATAGCCGTGTTTTCCTCCTGCCCTAATCCTGGGCCGATCCCTACGGCATCATAGTTGTCTGTGTCTACAGCTTCAGAGAAGTAAGCCTCCTCATGGTCCATCTGAAGGACCGCTTCCGGTACGGAAACCTGCATGATATCATAGTTGCGCTTAGGAGTGTGGGCAATGACTTTCCCGGTCCCAGCGCGAAGGCAAGCTTTCGTGGCGAGCACAGCTGCACCCGACATCCCATAACTTCCCGCAATGATCAAGGCTGTGCCCATGGATCCTTTGTGCGCGAAATCATCTCTGTGGAGCAGGCGAGGACGGAGATCCGTCTCCTCGATCATGCTGTACAGGGAATCTGTCTTCTTGACATATTCTGGTGACAGACGGATGTCAAGGACCTTCAACCTGCCTATAAACTGTTGGTTGTCAGCCAAGAGCATGGACAGCTTCTTCTGTTGGAGCGTCAAGGTCAAGTTGGCTTTGATGATATGGGAGCGGATATTATTCGTGTTGTCCTCTGTCATGAGTCCCGAAGGGATGTCAATACTCACAGTCTGGGATGGCGACTGGTTGATATATCTCACCAACGAAGCAAATCCTCCAGCAAGGGGCTTGTTCAGTCCCGATCCGAAAAGACCGTCTATCACCAAGGTGTTGGCGTCTAACTTTGGAGGGTCAAAGTTCTGGGTGATCTCCGTGAACCCCTTGACCCGCTTGCCGTCGATGAGGCGTTGCTTGTTCTTGGCACAATCATCAGAAAGCTGTTGATGGATGTTGAATAGATATACGGAAACCTGGTAGCCCTGCTCCGCCAACATGCGGGCTACCGCCAACGCATCGCTACCATTGTTGCCCGGACCGGCGAACACGACGATAGGCGTGCGGTCCGTCCATTCATCCATGATGGCACGGGTCAGTGCTTTTGCTGCACGTTCCATTAAATTGATAGAAGAAATGGGCTCGTGCTCTATAGTATATTTGTCAAGCTCATGTATTTGAGCGCTTGTAAAAATCTTCATACAGTGCAAAAATACAAAAATAATAATAATGTATGACTGAATTTTGCTATATTTTTCGTATTTTTGCGACAAAATTTCTAAAATCACACTATGAGTATAGTTCGGATAAAGGATAAAACCTTTAAGGTCTCCATTCCAGAGGAGGAAATTCTAAGATGTGTAAAAGCCGTAGCCGATCAAATTAATCATGATATGGCAGGTAAGAACCCTTTGCTGCTTGCCGTTTTGAATGGCTCTTTTATCTTTGCGTCGGACTTAATGAGAATGATAACGATCCCTTGCGAGATTTCATTTGTCAAGCTGGCATCTTACCAAGGCACGACCTCTACGGGGAAGATCAAGGAGGTGATCGGCATCAATGAAGATCTGACCAATCGGACAGTCATTATCGTGGAAGACATTATCGAGACAGGACTCACGATGAAAAGGATGATAGAAACCTTGGGGACCCGTAACCCAGAGTCAGTCCACATCTGTACCTTGCTCCTCAAGCCAGAGAAGTTACAGGTGCCTTTGAACATTGAGTACACTGCGATCAAGATACCCAACGACTTTATTGTTGGCTATGGACTGGACTACGACCAGCAGGGGCGAAATCTTCGTGATATTTATACCCTCGTGGATGATTCATATTCTATTGATATAAAATGAAAAATATTGTTATTTTTGGTGCCCCGGGTTCAGGTAAGGGCACTCAAAGCGATAAGATGATCGCTAAGTATGGGTTTGAGCATATCTCTACAGGAGATGTGCTGCGTAATGAGATTAAGAATGGAACCGAACTGGGCAAGACAGCTAAGCGTTACATTGACCAGGGACAGTTGATCCCGGACGATTTGATGGTTAGCATCCTTGCTAGTGTCTATGATAGCTTTGGCAAAGAGCATAAGGGCGTTATCTTTGATGGCTTCCCACGTACGATCCCGCAGGCTGAGGCTTTGAAGAAGATGTTGGCAGAGCGTGGGCATAAGGTGGCAGCCATGATCGAATTGGATGTCCCAGAGGATGAGCTGATGAAACGCCTGATCCTTCGTGGTAAGCAGAGCGGCCGTTCTGATGACAATGAGGAGACCATCAAGAAACGCTTGGACGTTTATCACAACCAGACCGCTCCCCTGATTGCTTGGTATGAGAAAGAGGGTATCCACCATCATATCAATGGCTTGGGTGAGCTGGACCGTATCTTCGGCGATATCTGCAAGGTGATTGATAATCTTTAAACGGAAATATGGCAGAATCCAATTTCGTTGATTATGTTAAGATCTACTGCCGCTCTG
>CAJLYG010000153.1 GCA_905210845.1 uncultured Prevotella sp. | reverse complement strand
TTTGTTTTCATAAATAATAAGAAATAGAGGATGCATCAGAATTTTGATACACCCTCAATCAATAAGTTCTACACAACAAAGCACACCTTTACAGGTTACGCTCGATGACAAAATCAAGATAAGCACGCAAAGATTGACGGATCCTGTCATCCTTTACCCTATACGATAAAAAGTCAAGGGATTTCTGATGGAAATCATGCATCCGACGGTCAGCATATTCAATGCCACCAGACTGTTTGGCAAAGTCGACAAGGAGAGCAATTTCTTCCTTAGAAACAGTTCCATCTTTGACCTTATGGGCCAGTCTTAACATCTCCGTATTATGATGGCTATTCAGAGCATAGATAATGGGAAGGGTCAACTTACCTTCAGCCATATCATTGCCTGTGGGTTTGCCAATCTCACGTTCATCGTAGTAATCAAATATATCATCACGAATTTGGAAAATAATCCCTAAGTTCTGTCCAAAACTCTTAGCAGCCTGAACATCATCAGGTGAGGCACCAGCAGACAGGGCTCCAATACCTGCACAAGCCTCGAATAAGGCTGCTGTCTTCTGCTTAATAACCTGATAATACACCTCCTCGGAGAAATCTTGGTTTCGAATATTAGACAATTGCAAGATCTCACCATCAGAGAGGGTACGCCCTAACTCGGCCAGATAACAGACAATCTCCTTAGAACCCGTATAAGCAACATTCAGCAAGGCAGTAGAAAGGATATAGTCACCTACCAATACGGACACTTTGTTATTATAAAGAGCATTCACAGAGGCTTGTCCCCGACGCTCAGAGCTTTCATCCACTACGTCATCATGAACCAAACTCGCCGTATGCAATAATTCCAGTCCCACCGCAGCATGCAAGGTGGAAGACTGTATGACACCAAAATTTTTGGCAATCAACAAGATAAGCATAGGGCGCATCCTCTTACCCGCACGCTGGCGAATATGATCAAGCGCTTGTTGAAGCAAACCATCACGATGGGACATAGCCTCATTGAAAAGAGCGATAAAATCGTCTAATTCCGCAGAAATCGGTTGTTTGATGATTGACAGATAATCCATGTAAATCAGAAATTTAATGCAAAAATAATGAATTCCTCGGGATAAATACCATTTTTTTTGTAATTTTACACGATAAATACAATATATTATGAAGAAATTATTTCTGTTAGATGCTTATGCACTGATATATCGGTCGTATTATGCCTTCATGAAGAATCCAAGGATCAACTCCAAGGGAATGAATACTTCAGCCATTATGGGATTTTGCAACACGCTGAATGAGATTCTCCAAAAAGAAAAACCAGCATACATCGGAGTAGCTTTCGACCATGGCAAGACCTTCCGGCACGAAGCATTCCCTGCCTATAAAGCACAGCGCGAGGCAACACCAGAAGACATCAAGCTGAGCATACCCTACATCAAAGATATCTTAAATGGGTATCATATACCCATCTTGCAGGTTGACGGATTCGAGGCTGATGACATCATCGGCACCTTAGCGACCCAAGCCAGCACATCCAACATAGAAACTTATATGCTGACACCTGACAAGGACTACGGTCAGCTCATCCGTCCGAATGTCTATATATACAAGCCCAGGCATGGAGGGGGATATGATATCATCGGGGAAAAAGAGGTGGAGGACAAATACGGGATCTCTTCCCCACTCCAGGTCATAGATCTATTGGCACTGATGGGTGACTCTGCAGATAATTTTCCGGGGTGCCCTGGTATCGGGGAAAAGACTGCAGCCAAACTGATCCAACAGTTTGGAAGCGTTGATTCCCTACTCAACCATACCGACGAGCTAAAAGGAAAGATGAAGGAAAAAGTAGAAAATGCAGTTGATGATATCAAGATGTCAAAGTTCCTTGCAACCATACGAACCGACATTCCCATCCAACTCAACCTTGATGAGTTGAAGTTAACAGATCCTGACCAACAAGTATTGGGCAAGATCTTCAATGATCTCGAGTTTAAAAGCTTCGCAGACCGCATTCTAAACAAACGTGAAAATCAGAAAAAAGATGCAAATCATCAACTCGATTTATTTGAGAAATTCACGTCCGACGGGTCGGAAGCAAGCGCAAACACAAGTTTTGAGACACTAAAAACAACTCCGCACGAGTATAAATTAGTTGATAATCAAGATGATATAGAGAAGTTATGTGACTTTTTGTTAACAAATAAAATTCTAAGTTTAGACACAGAGACCACCTCCACCTCGCCGATTGATGCTGAATTAGTGGGATTAAGCTTTGCCGTAGAAGAAAATCATGCCTTTTATGTTCCGATTCCAGTCAATCGTGAAGAAGCTCAAAAAAGAGTTAACGTATTTAAAAGACTATATGAAGACCCAGAAATTCTTAAGATCGGGCAAAACATCAAATATGATTATGAAGTGCTGATGAACTATGGTATCCATATCGCGGGAAAGATGTTTGACACGATGCTTGCACATTATCTCATTCAACCGGAATTGCATCACAACATGGATTACATGGCTGAGGTATACCTGAACTACCAAACAATCCACATCGAAGATCTAATTGGTCCCAAAGGTAAGAATCAAAAGAACATGCGCGACTTGGATCCGAAGGATGTTTACGAATATGCAGCTGAAGATGCTGATATCACCCTCAAGCTAAAAAATGTTTTGGAGCCGAAGCTCAAGGAAGTAAATGCGGAAGATCTCTTCTGGAATATAGAAATGCCTTTAGTACCAGTGCTTGCCGATATGGAAATGACAGGGGTCTGCCTTGACACAGAAGCATTGAAGGAAACATCCAAGATTTTCAATGATAGGATGCTGGCCTATGAGCAGCATATTTACGAACTGGCAGGAGAGCATTTCAATATCTCCTCTCCCAAGCAAGTTGGAGATATCCTTTTTGGCAAGATGAAGATCGTAGAGAAACCTAAAAAGACAAAAACAGGTCAATACGTTACTTCTGAGGAAGTACTGCAACAGCTACAAGGAAAAGCTCCAATTATATCAGATATATTAGCTTACAGAGGGTTAAAGAAGTTATTAGGAACTTATGTAGATGCACTTCCGAAGTTGGTCAATCCTAAAACAGGTCATATCCATACCTCTTTCAATCAAGCCATCACCGCTACCGGTCGACTATCCTCCACTGATCCCAACCTGCAAAATATCCCAGTCAGGGATGATGATGGAAAGGAAATCCGGAAATGTTTCATTCCAGAACCGGGTTGTCTATTCTTTTCAGCGGATTATTCCCAGATAGAATTACGCATTATGGCCCACCTTTCTGAGGATCAAAACATGATCGAGGCCTTCCGGGAAGGATTGGATATTCATGCTGCCACAGCCTCAAAGATATGGCATGAGAGCATGAAAGATGTCACCCCGGAGCAACGGAAGAAGGCAAAGCAGGCCAATTTCGGGATCATCTATGGGATCACCACTTACGGACTAGCACAAAGGATGGACATCCCCAACAGTGAAGCTAAGCAACTCATCGAGGACTATTTCAAGACCTTCCCCGGCGTACATGCATACATGGAGAAGAGCAAAGAGATGGCGAGGCAGAAAGGATATGCAGAGACCTTATTCCATCGCCGGAGATACCTGCCAGATATCAACTCGAAGAACGGCACCGTACGAGGATTTGCTGAGCGCAATGCCATCAACGCACCGATACAAGGCTCAGAGGCAGACATCATCAAGATTGCTATGATCCGCATTCACGAGCGATTCCAGAAAGAGCATATCCGCTCGAAGATGATCCTGCAAGTACATGACGAATTAAACTTCAGCGTCTATCCAGAAGAGAAGGAAAGAGTAGAAAAAATCGTCATCGACGAAATGCAACATGCCTACACCCTCAGAGTACCTTTGACGGCAGATGCCGGATGGGGAAAGAACTGGCTGGAGGCACATTAAAAGATGGAAATTTTGCGTATATCAATTATTTACCGTATTTTTGCATCAGAATTAAACGTTTAATTATATATGTCATTAAAATGTGGTATAGTGGGATTGCCTAACGTGGGCAAGTCTACACTTTTCAATTGCCTTTCCAGCGCGAAAGCACAAGCAGCCAATTTCCCTTTTTGTACAATAGAGCCTAACTTAGGTGTCATCACGGTTCCTGATGAACGGTTAAACAAGTTGGCAGAAATCGTACATCCGGGAAGAATCGTGCCTGCTACCTGTGAGATTGTCGATATTGCAGGACTGGTCAAGGGTGCTTCCAAAGGCGAAGGACTGGGGAATAAATTCCTTGGGAATATCCGTGAATGCGATGCGATCATCCATGTCATCCGATGCTTCGATGATGATAATATCGTACGTGAAGGTGGCTCTCCCGTCAATCCTGTCGAGGATAAGGAAATCATTGATACAGAGCTACAGCTCAAGGACTTAGAGACGATCGAGTCGCAGCTCTCCAAACAGCAGAAGATCGCAGCAACAGGCAATAAGGACGCAAAGGTCTTGGTCAAGGTCTTAGAGGCTTATAAGGAAGTCCTCGAACAAGGCAAGAATGCCCGCACCGTCACCTTCGACAGTGAGGAAGAAGAACATGCTGCACACGACTTGTTCCTCTTAACTACCAAACCCGTGCTCTATGTTGCCAATGTTGATGAAAACAGTGCCAAGACAGGCAACGAATACTCCAAGAAAGTTGAGGAAATGGCTGCTGAGGAAGGAGCAGAGGCCATGGTGATCGCGGCAAAGACAGAGGAGGATATCGCGTCGCTGGAGACCTATGAAGACAAGAAGATGTTCTTGGATGAATTAGGGCTTGAGGAGAGTGGCGTCAATCGCCTTATCAAGAAAGCCTATCATCTGCTGAACCTTGAGACCTTTATCACCGCAGGTGAGATGGAAGTCAAGGCTTGGACTTACCATAAGGGATGGAAAGCCCCACAATGTGCTGGCGTCATTCACACAGACTTTGAGAAGGGATTCATCCGTGCCGAGGTGATCAAATACGAAGACTACATCAAATACGGTTCTGAGGCAGCTGTCCGCGAAGCAGGAAAAATGGGCATCGAGGGCAAGGACTATGTCGTACAAGATGGTGACATCATGCACTTTAGATTCAATGTAAGCAAATAAATATGATCCACTTATTGAACTATATCGTCTGGGATCCAAATATCATTGCATTCCACGTGGGGCATTTTGGTGTCCGCTGGTATTCTATATGCTGGTTGATCGGGTTGGTCCTTGCCTTCTTTATCGTCAAAAGGCTGTATAAAGAGCAGAAGATCAAGGACGAGTATTTTGACCCATTGTTCATCTACTGCTTCGTAGGTATCCTTGTAGGCTGCCGCTTGGGGCACTGCCTGTTCTATCAGCCAGATTACTTCCTCTCCTCTTGGGACCATGTCGTTGAGATGGTCCTCCCCATCCATCACATGGCAGATGGCAGTTGGAAGTATGTAGGATACGAGGGACTTGCCTCTCATGGAGGGACATTAGGCCTGATGATTGCACTGTATTTCTATTACCGTAAGACCCATGTCAACCTTTGGGTCGTACTGGATGACATTGCCATCGCGACCCCGACAACGGCTTGCTTCATCCGCTTGGGCAACCTGATGAACTCAGAGATCATCGGGAAGGTGACAGATGTCCCCTGGGCATTCATCTTCGAGCAAGTAGACCAATATCCCCGTCATCCCGGACAATTGTATGAAGCCATCGCGTATGCCATCTTCTTCTTTGTGGGATGGTATATCTACCGCAAGAAACCGCAAAAGGTAGGCACTGGGTTCTTCTTCGGATTGTGCCTGTTCCTCATCTTTGCCGCCAGGTTCTTCATCGAATTCACCAAGGATATCCAAGAGCCTTTTGAGGCTGGCATGACATTGAACATGGGACAGATCCTGAGTATCCCGTTTGTCATTCTCGGCTTAGCTTGTATGATAGGAGGAAAATGGATGAAGAAGATAGGGGCCAAGGGCATTGAAAATATCCATATCGATGCGAATGACCGCCTCAAGAAGAAATAATCAATAAAGGTTTATTTCCATATCATAAAGGGTTAGCCAGCGCTAACCCTTTATGATTTTCTTAATTTCATTCAACTTATTCAAAGCCTCGACAGGGGTTAGATTGTTAATATCCAAATGAATGATCTCATCCCTGACCTGACTTAATACCGGGTCGTCAAGCTGGAAGAAGCTCAGTTGCATCCCTTCCCTACTCTGCTCAATGGCATGTGCAGAAGGCTTGCCTACACTTCCAACCTGCGAATTGTCCGTTTCCAACTGCTTGAGGATCACTTGGGCACGCTTGACAATGCTCCGTGGCATGCCTGCGATCTCAGCTACGTGGATACCGAAGGAGTGCTCCGACCCTCCACGAACCAGTTTCCTGAGGAAGAGAACTTTCCCATCCACTTCCTTGACACTGACATTATAGTTCTTGATACGGGAGAAGTTCTTCTCCATCTCATTCAGTTCGTGATAATGCGTAGCAAAGAGCGTACGGGCACGAGCCTTGGGAGTCTCGTGCAAGTATTCCACAATCGCCCAGGCAATGGAGATTCCATCATAGGTAGACGTCCCACGACCCAACTCATCAAACAGCACCAACGACTTAGGAGAGACATTGTTCAAGATGTCAGCAGCCTCCGTCATCTCCACCATAAAGGTAGACTCGCCCAAGGAAATGTTATCCGATGCCCCTACCCTTGTGAAGATTTTGTCCACCAAACCGATTTTCGCGCTTTCTGCGGGCACGAAACAGCCCACTTGAGCCATCAATACGATCAAGGCGGTTTGACGCAACAGCGCGGACTTACCAGCCATATTCGGACCCGTGATGATCATGATCTGCTGTTTCTCCGTATCCAAATAGATATCATTCGGGACATAATGCTCCCCTAAAGGGAGCTGGGTCTCAATGACAGGATGGCGCCCTTGCTTGATATCTAACACATTGTCTGAGGAGATTGAAGGACGGATATAATTGTTTTCCTCAGCCACCTTGGCAAAAGACAGCAAGCAATCCAAGTGGGCAATGGCATTGGCATTGATCTGGATCTGCGGGATATAGTCTTGCATGGCGACGATGAGCTCGTTAAAGAGCTTCTCCTCAAGAGAGAGGATCTTCTCATCAGCACCTAAGATTTTCTCTTCATACGCTTTCAGTTCCTCTGTGATATAGCGCTCGGCCTGCGCCAAGGTCTGCTTGCGCACCCAGTTGGCAGGTACCTTGTCCTTATACGTATTCCTCACCTCCAAGTAATAGCCGAACACATTGTTATATCCTACTTTCAGAGAAGAGATCCCCGTCTTTTCCATCTCCCTGTTTTGGATCTCCATCAAGTATTGCCGCCCATGATTAGAGATGGAGCGGAGTTCATCCAATTCCTTGGAATAACCTTCCGCAATGACATTTCCCTTGTTCACTAACTGTGGAGGATCGGGCTGGATTTCCTTCTCTATCCGGTCGCGCAAGGTCTCGCAAAGATGGAACTGCTCGCCCACCCTCTTGAGCCCTTCATTGTCTGCCTGCATGCAAGCTGTCTTGATGGGCTCAATGGCTTGGAGTGCCAACTTCAACTGTACCACCTCCCGAGGAGACACCCGACCGACAGCCACCTTGGAAATGATTCGCTCCAAGTCACTGATCCGATGGAGTTGGTCATCAATACACTGGCGGAAGTCAGGCTTTCTGAAGAAATATTCCACGATATCCAAGCGCTGGTTGATAGGCTTCTCATCCTTCAACGGGAACAAGAGCCATCGTTTCAGCAGTCTGCCACCCATGGCT
>CAJLYG010000152.1 GCA_905210845.1 uncultured Prevotella sp. | reverse complement strand
TATTTGTAATATAGAACTATGGTTAAAGAAGCAAAGAAAGATCCCAATGAAATGAGCGTTGAAGAAAAACTGAAGGCGCTTTATCAGTTGCAGACCATGTTGTCTGAGATCGATAAGATCAAGACATTGAGAGGTGAACTGCCTCTTGAAGTGCAGGACTTGGAAGATGAAGTCACCGGCTTGAGCGCACGTATTGAAAATATCAAGAATGAAATCGAGGAGTTGAAGTCGAACGTAGCTACCAAGAAAATTGAAATCGAAGCAGCCAAAACTTCTATTGAAAAGTATAAAGGGCAGCAGGATAATGTACGTAACAACCGTGAATATGATGTGCTGACTAAGGAAATAGAGTTTCAGAGTCTGGAAGTGGAGCTGTGCGAGAAACGTATCAAGGAATATACAGCTTCTATTAAAGCTAAGGAAGAAGAAATAGTTAAGAGTAACGAACTTCTGGAAGAGAGAAAGAAGGACCTGGAAGTGAAGAAGAATGAGCTGGATGAAATCATTTCCGAAACCAAACAGGAAGAGGAACGTCTTCGGGATAAGGCAAAGAATCTGGAAACTACCATTGAACCCCGTCTGTTGCAAGCTTTCAAACGTATCCGTAAGAATTCACGTAACGGATTGGCCATCACTTATGTTCAGCGTGATGCGTGTGGCGGTTGTTTCAACAAGATTCCGCCACAGCGCCAGCTGGACATCAAGATGCACAAGAAGATCATCGTCTGTGAATACTGTGGACGTATCATGATTGATCCTGAGCTTGCTGGTGTCAAGGACAGCAATGCGGCTACTGTCGCAGAGGAGAAGCCAAAGCGTAAGCGTGCGATTAGGAAAACAAAGAAGGCTGACACAGAGGAACCCGCAGAATAACCTGTGCCGTCATGGACATAAAAAAAGAGTTGGAAGTCGATCGTTCTCTTCCAACTCTTTTTTTATCTGATCCCTCTTGCCTTATAGATTCTTTCCTTTGCCTCGTTGATCTCCTGGAACTTCTTTTCCGCAGCTTTCCTGACGTCTTCCCCTAAGGTCGCCACCCGGTCGGGGTGGTGCTTGAGTGCCATCTTCCGGTAGGCAGCCTTTACTTCCTCGTCCGTGGCGGCAGAGGTGATGCCTAACACCTTGTAGGCTGATTCCAAGTCGTTCCTTTCCAGGTTCATCATCGAGTCGGCATCTGCAGCAGAGATGCTCATGTATTGCGCGATCTCCTGCAAGGCAGCCACCTCTTCCGGTGTTACCTTCCCGTCAGCCTTCGCGATCATGAAAAGGAAGTTGAAGAGTTGGAGACGCTGACTATAGTCCATGTTGGTCGCGATCTGCGCGCAACTGCTTTGGATCGTGCGCTTGAACTCATAAGTTCCCATTCTCTGCTGCTCTTCAAAGAGCTTCCGCATGATCTGCTCTCCTTGCTGGACAGCCATCTCCCCGAAATTGCTGCGCAGGAAGTTGCGCACCACTTCCATCTCGGAGTGCATGACCTTGCCGTCTGCCTTGATAATATAAGAGGAGAGCACTAACAAGGAGAACAGGAAGGAATTGCGCTGTCCTTCATATACCTGCTGCTGATAGCGCTGGCGGGCGGAATCCTCCTCTCGGTTCTGAAAGAGATTGTCAGCTTGTGTGCTCCCTTCCATACTGAGGTCGAAAAGGGCTCCCAAGACAAAGCCTGCGAGAGCGCCGAGAGGTCCTCCTGTCATGAAGCCTAAAAAGCCTCCTATCCATTTTCCTGCTGCCATAATTCTTCTTTTATTGTTTTACTTGAATATTGATGCAACATCCGTGCCATTCCTGTCCTCCTATCGGAAAAGAATATTAAAGTAGGTCGAAATTTGTTATTTCAGTTGGCGGTATCCTTTCTTGAGGGCTGTCACGTCTGCGGTATATTGTCCTTTCGTGATCGTTTTCACGCTGAGGGGCAAGTAGTCAATGCAGTAACCTCTGCCTTTAAATACCGGGCCTTCTTCCCACAGGAACCCGATCTGGTAGTTGTGCTGTAGGGTCATCGTGGAGTAGGCTGATTCCTGTTGGCTGACCTGGAGCCCTTTGTGCCAGTCTGTAGCCAGTTCCTGTGCGTTAAGATGAGGTGAGCGGATATCCTTGTAGAAGAAACCTACGTTCGTGCGTTTCGGTCCGAATGGAACGCTTTGGATCGCAAGGACGGTCTTGCTCTTGTCCGACAGCCTGATGGCTGGCACGAGCAGGATCTCTCCATTGCAAGCGTTCTTGATGTCTGCGAAGTCGAGTGCCTTGGCTCTTCGGTCCCATTTGCCTTCTCCTTTTTGGATATTCGTGAAGGTGAAGACGTTGAACATCCTTCCCCATGCCCTAGAGCTCAGGATAACGCTGCCATCGGGCTCTTCTTCGCATTTGGGCTCGTCCCCGTCCTCGCAGCATGACTCGTTGATGTCGCCGAGTACTTTCCAATTCTCGCCGAAGTCATCACTGTAGATGACGAAATTACCCGACTTGGTGCAAAGCGCAGTGTAGAGGCGGTAGTATTTTCCCACCTTTACATACCTGCTTTGATGGATCTTTCCCGACCCACAGAAGAGGGAGCGGATGGGACCATTCTGGCGGGCATCGAACAAACCGTATATCTGTTCCGTGATCTCTTTCCCTTGATCCCAGGTCTTGCCATTGTCATGGCTGCGGAAGAGGGCGACACGGTTGGGGTTGTTCCTTGTGCTACTGTAATATGGGCTCTTTCCTGCCGCACAAAGGACGATGACCTCATTGCTGTTCCTGTCGGCACAGATGGCGCAATCTCCATAGGCATAGTTCCAGACATTCCCTACCGACTCGTCTCCTGATCCATCGGCAAGCATCTGCTCTGGTCCCCAGTTCTTGCCATTGTCCTTGGAGATGCGGTAATGCAGGTCGACATGCCCTAGGCCGATGTCAGCCCCGCAATAACGGTAATCGCTGACAGCGATCAGGTCACCATTGCTGCAAGTGGCTATGGCTGGGATACGGTAGGGGATGCTGTCCCCGGACTTGGTCTCAAAGAGTTTCTGACGGTTGTCCGACTTAGAAACGGCTGATGCCAGATACGGCATGAGCCACGCAAATGCGAATAGTACGTATTTATACATGCGGTATGAAATTTTAGTTATTAGACATAAAAGCTTGTATGTTGGTCACAAAGGTACGAAATAATCCCGTAACTTCCAAATGTTACCTCAAATGCGCTAAGAAGAATTTCTCTGCTGCAGGCAGGAAGAGGTCATGGCCTTTGCTGTTCAGGTGGGCATCATCATCAGGGGTTTGGAAGTAGGTCTTCCGGAAAGCATCATCCTCAGCCTTGATCGTGTGGTTGGCGGCAGCGTTGAAGAAAGGGACGTTGAACTTCATGCATTCCTGGGCTGTTGTCTGGATTACCTTCTCACGGTTGCTTCCCTTGTAGTTCTTGCAGATCCAAGGCGAATAGAACATGATCTTTGTCTTGGGGTACTTCTCCTTCAGTCCTTTGAGCAACAGGTCAAGCTTCTCTTTGTATTTCTTGATCCCTCCCATGGAGTCGAGGAGTGTCGCGTCGTTATGCCCAGCAATGACGAGCAGGTAGTCCAGGTCGTCAGGCATTTGCGCATAACGGGTGTACATGGCTTCCCCGAAACGGTCGCGGTCCATGGCGATGCAATTGCCGTTCTTTCCGAAGTTCAGGTATTCCATGCCATATTTCTTTGCCAGCTTATAATGCCATGTTTCCGTGTAGGGTCTTCTGTGGTTGCGGACATAACTGTCTCCGATGACCCCGATTCTCTTGAGATTCAGTGCCGAATTCTGGACGGCAGGACGAATATTGTTCAGCCAACTGCTCAGTTCCCTGACCATCTCCTGGTGGAAAGGCAGCTTGGTGGCATATCCCCAACCGTGTCCGCCGGTTGGGTAGACGTGCAGGGATACATCGCAACCTGATTCTACCATTGCCTTGAAATAAGCCATGCCATTGGTGACCACAGGGACGACCTCGTCGTTTGCGCTGGCAAAGATAATGGCTGGCGGCGTCTCACGGGTGACATGCTTGTCGGAAGAGAATTCCTCCTGTACTTGTTTGTTGGTGGCGTCTTTGCCTAAGAAATTGACCTGTGATCCTTTGTGCACGCCTTTGTCTCCCATCGTGATGACAGGATAGAAGAGGATCTGGAAAGCGGGATGGACATTATAGACGGGATGCGTGACCAAGGTTGTTGCCAAATGCCCGCCAGCGGAATTTCCCCAGATGCCGATGTCCACGGGATTGATTTCCCACTGCTTGGCATGCTCACGGATGATCTGCATCGCCCTGACGGCATCGGAGAGGGGCAGCGTGCGGTTTCCATGCGGCATCCTGTATTTCAGGAAACACATGGCAATGCCTCTTTTGTTCATCATGGGTACCCATTGGGTGGCATTTCTGATGCTTGTTTGGGCATATCCCCCGCCAGGGATCACGAATATGGCCCTTCCCGTCGGTTTCTGGGGAAGGAAGACCGTTAGCGTGGCCTCTCCTTTTTCTGTGACGTTTAAGGTGAATGTCCTCAGCGTCTGAGCTTGAAGGGCATCGCATAGCAATAAAAGGCATGCGATCCATTTTATTCTTTTCTTCATAATGTTCATGATGCGTTATGTCAAATATTATGATATTCAGGTATCTCTTCTAAAAATAAATATTTTTGATGCAAGTAATCCATCTTGCAACAATAATGGGATAATCCGTTTGAGATGATGAGATAGTCTACTTTCAGAAGTAAGTTGTACGTGCTGATCTGATCGAAGACCTTTTGGGTGATCTGTACGGTAGGGGCTTTATACTCGATAATCATGCGGGGATGCAGGTTCGTATCGTACAGGACACTATCGGCACGGAGCTTCTTGGACCCGATGGACAGGTTCACCTCGTTCATCATCAGGGCATAGGGGTACCCCTTATGTTCCGTCAGGTAATGGACAAAGTGTTGTCTAACCCATTCCTCGGGGGTGAGCGCGACGTACTTCTTGCGCAGAATGTCGAAAATAGTGGGCTTGTCCTGCGTGCCGGATAGCTTCATCTGAAAGGAGGGGAGGTTTAATGAAATCATTTCTAATACCTTTTGTAGAAAACATGCATTGACAGTCCTGGATAGCTGTGAACCTGAAGCCGCAAAAAATGAAGGATTTCATTTTGCCATTCAAGTGATTTACTGTATCTTTGCAATGCAAATGCAAAGATACTGCAAACCGAGTGGAATACAAAATAAAACAAGTTTTATTTTTATTCCGGAGGTGCCGCGTAGCTTGTGCAAATCTTCTAAAACATCGTTTGATGGGAAGTTCCGCGTGAGCCGTGTCTTTCAGATGCATGGATGATTAACGATAGCAGAGAATAACATGCCGGAGAAAAAGCCTGTTCAGACATACGAGTCGGTGATGAGCGAATTGAAAGCCCGTCATTTTTCACCTATTTATATATTAATGGGTGATGAGTCTTTCTATATCGATAAGATATCGGATTATATCGCAGCGCATGTGCTCCGACCGGAGGAACGGGATTTCAACCAAACAATTGTCTTTGGTTCAGATGTCAGCTCGGTTCAGGTCGTCGACTTGGCGAAGGGATATCCGATGATGGCAGAGTATCGGGTCGTGATCGTCAAGGAGGCACAGAATCTCCGGGGTACGGAACCTCTTGAGAAATATTTCGAAAAACCGGTGAAATCGACCATCCTTGTGCTTTGCCATAAGAACGGAAGTATTGACCGACGGAAGAAGTTCCTCTCAAGGGCTGAGGCAAATGGGGTCGTCTTCGAGAGCAAGAAGAAACGTGACTATGAATTGCCGGGCTTCGTGGAGGGCTACCTGAAATTGAAGGGAGCTACCATCGATCACAAAAGTGCGTCGATGATCGCCGACCATATAGGGGCAGACCTGAACCGGTTGACTTCAGAATTGGACAAGGTGCTCATCTCCTTGCCGGATGACAGTAAAAGGGTCACACCGGAAATCGTAGAAAAGCAAATTGGGATCAGTAAGGATTTCAATGCCTTCGAACTGCGGAATGCCGTGATCAACCGTGATATTTACAAGGCAAACCAGATCATCAAATATTTTGACAGTAATCCCAAGGCAGGGTCTTTGTTCGCCTTTCTCCCGTTGCTCTTTAATTTCTTCCAAAATCTGATGGTGGCGTATTATGCCCCCAATCGGACGAACGAAAACAGTCTCGCGCAATTCTTAGAATTACGGTCGACATGGGCAGCTAAGGATTATATCACAGCCATGAGAAATTACTCTGGTGTCAAGACCATGCAGATTATTTCCAAGATGAGGGAGATCGATGCCAAAAGTAAAGGTATTGATAACCCAAATACGCCTCCTGGGGACCTCATGAAGGAGCTGATTTTCTTCATTCTCCACTGAAAAATTCACTTTTCCAGCCGATTTTTGGACGTTTCTTGCTCCCTTTTTCCCTAAAATCTGGATTTTCTTAACCCATTTTTTAGCCTCTAATCCTCTGAAAATAAAAGGAATTAGCCTGATTTTGGACCTCCAAAACTCTCGTATTTCGCAGGTCACGACCCTCCGTTCACCAAAATCCCAAAAATGACCAAAACCCACTTTTTACGCCATCCAAAATTTAGAATTAACATTTATTGTTGTTTATGATTTTAAAAATATCGAGTTGTAAATTGTAAATTCAAAAGCGTCTGCCTAAGTTTTTATCTTTAGATTTATATATTTACATTTGTTTCTATTCTGCTAAATAAGAATTAAATATCTAAATATCTAAATATAGAAATTGAAATTAATAAATATACGAAACCTTAATATAATTGATAATTAACTAAAAACCAGTGCTTTAATTGAAATCATTCGTTCTTTAACCCCTTTTAATCCCGAATTTGAAGGCTAAAAACTGCATATTTGCCATTTCTCGACTTAATATCTTCTAAATAACACGATTTCAGCCAATTAGTTTTAAATTCTGATTTGACTTCTACTTGATTAGGTTTTAATATCTAAAAGTTTAGATTTGTGTTTTTACATTCTGGAATCTTGTACCTTTCTTCTTTTAATTTTAGATTTGTGAAAATAAAATCTTTCATCTCAAAAGATAAATTCAAACTACAAATGTTGTGAGTTTCGAAAATTATGTTTACCTTTGTAAAGTCATAAAATTCCCCCCTTTTGGAGGGGTCTTAGCAACTTTTAGGCTTATGAAAGATAGAATTAAGGAGATTATGGAGAGTCAGCACATGACTCAGCAAGTGTTCGCTTCCTTCTTAGGAATGTCCCCTGCTTCACTCAGTAGCATCTTCAACGGACGAACGAAACCGACGCTCAACATTGTCGATGCGATCAAGAAGAAGCTACCAGGGATCTCTACCGACTGGCTTCTGTTTGGTACGGGACAGATGTTCTTGGATCCTAAGGCTGGTGATTCTCCATCTGTTGATTCCCCTGATCAACCTGCCCAGGAGCCGATGATCGATTTTGGAAGTGATAAGACTCCCCCTATTATACCGCAAAATCCACCCCTCTCTTTTAGTAGTGTAAATCCTACACCTAAAACAATTGAGAAAACACAAATCAAATATATTGACAAACCGCAACGACATGTCACCGAGATCCGGGTCTTCTATGACGACCAAACTTGGGAGTCGTTTGTCCCGAAGAAATGAGGGCATGTTGTCTTCGTTCCTCCTTGCCCTCATTCCTGTGCGGATGAGATGCAGGTCCTGTCACATGGCAGTGCTGTTCTCCCGAAAATAAAATCTTCGATATTTATTTTGTATTCCACTCGGTTTGCTGTATCTTTATATAAGATACGCTGCATGTTTGCGG
>CAJLYG010000151.1 GCA_905210845.1 uncultured Prevotella sp. | reverse complement strand
CAAGGTATCACCCGTAGTGCTCAAAGCCCCAGAGATTTGGCCATCTGCCCCTTCCGTCTTGATAATCATGCAACCCAAATAAAGATTGTTCTTGGTCACCAATTCACGAGCCTGATCAATCGTCATGCCCTTTTTCTTACGAAGTTCAGCCAACAGCTCTGCATACTCCTCACTCTTCGGATTGTTCTCCGGATCAATCAGGGTTGCCTTGTCAATATGGGTCAGTCCCCAATCTTCTGCATCCTTCTTGATTTCCGCTGGATTACCGATCAAGATAATATCGGCAAGATCATCTGCCAACGCCTTGTCGGCAGCTCTCAATGTACGCTCCTCAGTAGCTTCTGGGAGTACGATGCGCTGCTTGTCTGATTTCGCACGCGCAACAATCTGTTGTAATAAATCCATAGTTTGTTATGATAATGTAAATTGTATTCAAACCATACGCTTGGCAAGTTGCCCCTTTTGCAACTTACAGATTGCAAAAATAAGAAATTTAATCGAGATAAGTATTGATAATCAGATAAATTTTCATAAATTTGCGCCATTAAATTATTGATACCCATTTTATGGTTAGATTCAAAGACTTGACAACGGCCGACAAAGCTCTGATACAGAGTTTCACCTTAAGGGGAAACCGACAAAATTGCGATTTATCGTTTGCCAACCTGATCAGTTGGAGGTTTCTATATAATACCCAGTTTGCAATCATCAACGATTACCTTGTCTTCCGGTTCTATGCAGGCAAACATCTTGCCTACATGGCACCTATCCCCAAACCGAGATTACAGGAGGACGGCACCGTAAAAGTTCGTCCGGAAGAAGAATGTTCGGCAGAAGTACTACGTATCATCCGTAATGATTCCATTGCCTTAGGACATCCTTTTCTATTGTTAGGGGTCAGCGACTACATGGTAAAAATTATCCAAGACACCTTCCCCGACACCTTTGATATCAAGCCCGATCGTGACTATGCAGACTATATCTATACACGGGAAAAGCTGATCAAGCTTACAGGAAAGCACTTGCAAAGCAAGCGCAACCATATCAATAAGTTCAAGAATCTATATCCGCAATACGTTTACAAGCCCTTGACAGCAGCACTCATCCCAGAGTGCATGCGCTTGGAGCAAGAATGGCGGGGGATACAAGAAAGTTCTGACTATGATGACAGCATGGTCGAAGAGCTGCGTTCCATGACTCGCGCCTTCGATAGATGGGATAGGCTGGGGCTGACAGGAGGGACAATCTGGGTAGATGGAAAGATGGTCGCCTTTACCTTTGGATGCCCGATTAACCATACGACATTCGATGTCTGTGTGGAAAAAGCAGATACGAACTATGAGGGTTCTTTCTCTATCATCAACCAGGAGTTTGTCAAGCACCTGCCTGAACAGTATGTCTATATCAACCGGGAAGAGGACATGGGAGAGGAAGGCCTACGCCGTGCTAAGCTCTCCTACAAGCCGGACATCTTACTTGAGAAACATGTGATCATGGAAAAGCGTCCATTAGCTGATTTCGAAGACCAGGACAGGATCACGAAAGAGACGCGGGAGCTTTGGAAATTAGTCTTCAACGACCCTGAACCTTTCATGGACCTTTACTTTTCCAAAGTTTACAAGAATGAATACAACTACACCTGCCAGATCGACCATCACGTTGTTGCCGCCTTGCAGGCACTCCCCTACCGGATGCTTTATCACGGTCAGGAACTCCCGACTGCGTATATGAGTGGGGTGAGCGTCCACCCCGACTTCCGCAAGCAAGATATCGGCAACAACCTTATGCATCAAGCCCATTTCGCGATCTACTATAAAGGGGCGGTTCTCGCCACCTTGATCCCTGCCGAGAAATGGCTCTACGAATGGTATGGGAAATGTGGCTATGCGGAGAAAATCATTTGCACCCCTCCTCCTGTTGATGCCGGAACGATACCCTTTGAAGAGTTTGACAGGAAGCAACGCGATAAGGATTGCACGATCCTCCATGACCAAGAAGGATGGGACGTGATCCAGGAAGACATCCGAATCGCCGGTCAGGACTACCAGCCAGCCACACAACCTATCCAGGCGATGCTCCGAGTCATCAATGCCGCTAAGGCACTGCAGGCGTATGCCCAAGTACATCCTGATTTCACAGGGGTCATCCGCGTACAAGGTGACAAGGATATTCCCATGAACAATGCCTATTATCGAATCACAAATGGCAAGGTGGACAAATCCGATGAGCCGGATGCAACGGCATGGAAGATGAACATCCGCCAATTGGCAGAATTCATCTTTGAGAAGGAGCATGCTGAAATGAACCTGATGCTGAACTAATCCGTCATCTCGCGCGTCAGGATACTTTCCAATTCCTCGGCAGATAACCGGAGATGGAAAGAGCCCTTGATGGCAACGCTGATGCGACCAGTTTCCTCGGAGACCACTACAGCGATGGCATCAGAACTTTGGGAAATGCCCATGGCTGCGCGATGTCGTAATCCCAGTTCCTTCGGGATATCTAAATTATGTGAGACGGGCAAGATACATCCAGCCGCCTTGATACGTTTTTTGGAGATCACTAAAGCACCATCATGCAAAGGCGAGTTCTTGAAGAAGATGTTCTCTATTAAGCGTTGGTTGATCTTTGCATCAATCAGATCACCTGTCGCAACGATGTCATCCAAAGGGATACTGCGTTCGATCACGATTAAGGCACCCACCTTATCTTTCGCCATGCTCATACATGCCAAGACTATAGGCATGATAGTTTCCTTGTCTTCCTCACGCTTCTCATCCGAACGAAAGAGTCGCATCAGCTCTCTTACCCGTTGATGGGCGCCCAAAGAATAAAGGAACTTTCGGATTTCTTCCTGAAACAGGACGATCAAACCAATGACACCCACACTGACCAACTTGTCCATGATGGCTCCCATCAGCCTCATCTCTAAGATCTGACTGACAAACGACCATACCAACACAAAGATCATGATACCGATGAAGACATTCAGCGATCGGCTTTCCTTCATCAACCGGTAGATATAATAGAGCATCAAAGCGACACATAGAATGTCGATGATATCCTTGATTCCAAAATCCAAATACATACTTATAAATATAATTGCTTGCAGATCTTCACTACTTCCACAGCCTCTTTCACATCATGCACCCTTAGGATGTTAGCACCCTTCAACAGGGAAATCGTGTTCAAGATGGTTGTCCCATTGAGTGAGGAGGTCGGATCTCCACCTATCAACTTAAATATCATCGATTTGCGCGAGATTCCTACCAAGATCGGCAGCCGTAGGGCCTTGAGCTTCTCTGCCTCATTCATCAATTGGTAGTTCTGCTCTAAGGTCTTGCCAAATCCATAACCGGGATCCAGGATAATGTCTTTCACGCCGAGTTCGTGCAATTGTTGCACCTCTTTTGAGAAAGCGATCATCATCTCTGATAAAGTAGGTTTCACCGACATCAGGATGTAAGGAACCCTCAGTTGTGCCACCATCCTAAAGATAGCAGGATAATCGCTGTCCTCATGCGCCAAAGGCGTATTCACAACACCGGTGATTCCGCCCTCGGATACATCGTTGATGATATCCGCCCCAAATTCTTCCACGCTCATCTGCGCCACATCAGGACGGAAGGTATCCACGCTAATCACAGCATCCGGCTGCTCCCTTCGAACGATCTCTAATCCAAAACGCAACCTTCTCATCTCCTCCTCGTCGCTCACTTGCGGGGCACCCGGACGGGTGGAGAACGCACCGACATCAATCATTGTCCCCCCTTCCTGGATGATCTGATTGGCTCTGTCTGCTATTTCTTTCTCTGTCTGCTTCCGGCTCCCAGCATAAAATGAATCTGGTGTAACGTTGATAATCCCCATTACCTGGGGCTCGCCCAAGTTCATCAACCTGCCGCGTACATTCATTGTGCAATCGATTAGATTCTTCATATCTCTGCAAAAATAAGAATATAAATCGGAAAAATCAACTGATTTCTGCAAAAAACACTTATCTTTGCAATAATTTATCATTAGGATATGGAAATATCAGAATTATATCAGTTATACCTGCAACGCCCTCAGATCACGACGGACTCTCGCGATTGCCCTGCCGGTTCCCTTTTCTTCGCCTTGAAGGGGGCATCTTTCGATGGGAACAAGTTTGCCGGAATGGCTCTTGAAAAGGGTTGTTCCTTTGCCGTCATTGATGAACAAGAATATGCCAAGGAGGGAGACAGCCGATTCATCCTCGTCAAGGATGTGCTCACGACCTTCAAGGAGTTGGCGAGGGAACATCGCCGCCACTTTAATATCCCCGTGATTGGTATTACGGGCACGAATGGAAAGACGACAACCAAGGAGTTAGTCGCTGCTGTCCTTGCCGAGAAATACAAGGTAATGTTCACGCAAGGCAACTTCAACAATGACGTAGGCGTGCCCAAGACGTTGTTCACGCTCCACAAGGAGCACGAGATTGCTGTCGTGGAAATGGGTGCCAGTCACCCCGGAGATATCCAACGGCTGGTGGACTATGTGGAACCAACCTGTGGGCTGATTACTAATGTGGGGCGCGCCCACTTGCAAGGATTCGGTTCTTTCGAAGGAGTGAAGAAGACAAAAGGGGAGCTATATGACTTCCTGAAAGCCCATCACGGACTGGTATTCCTGAATGCTGACAACGAGCACTTGATGGAAATGGCTCAAGAGAGAGGACTGGAACGGGTCATCTGCTACGGACAAGATGTTCATAACGAGGTGTATGGAAGCGTCATCAGTTGCGCGCCTTTCCTCAAGTTCTGCTGGCAAACGAACCAGCTGCAAACCCATGAGGTTCAGACTCATCTGATTGGAGCCTACAACATCGACAACATGTTAGCAGCGATCACCATTGGCCTCCATTTTGGTGTCACCCCACAGCAGATCGACCATGCCATCGAGCATTACATACCGACCAATAACAGGTCGCAATTGACAACCACGGCGAAAAACCAACTGATCGTCGACGCCTATAATGCGAACCCAACGAGCATGCAAGCTGCACTTGATAACTTCGGCATCATGGAGGTAACGCACAAGATGGCTATACTCGGGGACATGAAAGAGTTAGGTGAAGCTTCCTCTGAAGAACACCAAAAGATTGCGGATGAGCTCAAGAAGTATCACTTCGAGAAGGTATGGCTGGTCGGAGAAGAGTTTGGTAAGACCCATTCGGATTTCCGCAAGTTCAAGGACGTAGAAGCCGTCAAGGAAGCCATCCGCAAAGAAAACCCACAGGGATATCATATCCTGATCAAGGGCAGCAACAGCATCCGGCTGTTCGAGTTGCCTGCGTTGCTTTAAAAGTCTATTCTTTTTAACAATCAATTTAAACCCAAACATTTCGTATGAAGAAACTATTGACGTTACTGATCCTGGCCTTGTTCATCGGACTTCCAACTGAAGCCAAGAAAAAAAAGGACCAGAAAACCCCGCCAAAGAAAGAGGCGCCTGTGAGAAGTGGACTGTTCAGTGTACAACACGATGGAGACAAATGGTTTTTCCAAGTTCCCGACTCCCTGTTGGGCAGGCCTTTCTTAGCTACTACCCGGTATATTTCCACCCCTGTTAACGCAGGAGTTTACGGAGGGGAAGAAGTAAACGAGCAAACTTTTTATTGGGAGAAGGCAGACAACAAGCTGTTATTGCGGTCGCTGATCTACGAATCCGTAGCCGACAGCTCCTCGGCTATCTTCCGTGCCGTGAAAGCCAGCACGCAGGATCCTATCGTTGAGACCTTTAAAATAGAGGCTACCGTACGTGATAGTGTTTCCCATGCCAAGCGATATAAGATCGAAATTGGCAAGCTTTTCAGCAAGGAAAACCAGGCGGTAGGTCTTACCCCTGGAGGCAAGAAGCGCTTTAACTTGTTGTCCATGAACACCGACCGGTCCTTTATTAAGTCAATCCATACTTATCCGATCAACACGGAGATCAAGACAGTACGTACCTATAGCTGCAAGGATGACTCAAGACTGCCTTCAGCACTTGAGACTGGAGTAGCCACCTTCGAGATGAACACGTCCTTTGTCATGCTGCCCAAGGATCCTATGCGGCGTCGACTGTTCGATCCACGCGTCGGCTATTTCGCTGGATCTTATACTCCATTTACCGATGACCAGCAGGAAGTAAAGACCAAATTGTTCATTTCCCGCTGGCGATTGGAACCGAAAGACGAGGATATCGAGAAAATGAAGCGCGGGGAACTTGTTGAGCCTAAGAAGCAGATCGTTTATTACATCGACCCTGCAACACCCAAGCAATGGCGACCTTATCTGATCCAGGGCGTAAACGACTGGAACAAAGCCTTTGAGGCGGCAGGCTTTAAGAATGCCATTGTTGCCAAGGAATGGCCCAACGACTCTACGATGAGCATGGAAGACGCACGGTTCTCCGTCATCCGCTACCTTGCCTCACCCATCAGCAATGCGTATGGACCTCATGTCAGCGACCCACGCACCGGGGAGATCTTGGAAAGCCATGTGGGCTGGTACCATAATGTCATGAAGCTCGTTCACGACTGGTACATGATCCAGGCAGGCTGCGTTGATCCGGCAGCACGTAAGATGAAATTCGACGATGAGCTCATGGGACAGCTCATCCGCTTCGTCAGCTCTCATGAGATTGGCCATACCTTAGGGCTGCGTCACAACATGGGTGCAAGCAGTGCTACCCCTGTCGACAGCTTGCGCAATAAGGCATGGGTGGAGAAATATGGCCATACGGCTTCTATCATGGACTATGCACGCTTCAACTATGTGGCGCAACCGGAGGACAATATCTCACGGACGGGTATCTTCCCACGCATCAACGACTACGATAAATGGGCCATCGAATGGGGCTACAAGCCAATCTTCGACACGAAGGACGAGGAAGCTGACAAGCTCGTGCTCAACAAATGGATTGTCAAGCAGTTGGCAAAGAGCCCTCGCTATTGGTTCGGAGGTGAAGGTTACGATAACAACCCAAAAGCACAGACAGAGGACTTAGGCGACAACTCCATGAAGGCAAGCGAGTATGGACTCAAGAATCTCAAGCGCATTGTCAAGCTCTTGCCTCAATGGACTTACGAGGAAGGAGACATGGGCGATAACCTGAAAGGTGTCTATAGCAACCTGATTGGCCAGTTCATCCGCTATGAAGGGCATGTCCTCCGTAATATCGGCGGTGTCTATACGCACTATAAGAGCGTGGAGGAACCGGGGGCTATCTACACGCCTGAGACAAAAGCCAAGCAGCAGGAGGCTCTTGCCTACCTGAACCGCAACGTCTTTACGGAACCGACATGGCTGATCAGCGAGCCTTACATCAACCGTATCACCCAAAGCCCACTGGATATCCTTAAGCCGATTGCCAGTCGTGCAGCCAGCACTTTGGTATCTGCCTTTATGTTCAGCAACATCAGCAAATATGCTTATGGCGCTGATCCCTATCAGCCTACACAATATATCAGCGATTTAGTGGGCATGGTTTTCAAAGAGGCAGCAACTGGTTCGAAGGTCAGTGCCTACCGCCGTTACCTGCAAAACGAGATGGTAAAGAACGCTACCACTGGCTATGCATCCGCAAGTGGGGATGGGCAGGTTTATCTCGCCAGTTTCCTGCGCGCTGTCAGGTCAAAGATCAGCACGGCACGCAGTACCGACAGTGCTACGCAAGCCCATTATGCAAACATGATTCAAATGATCAAGGATGCATTTGAGAGGAAAACCCCGGCGAACTCGCCAACGGGAAGCATCTTAAGAAGATAAGCATACTATCACAAAAAAAAGGGTGTATCAAAATTCTGATGCATCCTCTATTTCTTATTATTTATGAAAACAAA
>CAJLYG010000150.1 GCA_905210845.1 uncultured Prevotella sp. | reverse complement strand
CAATATCAACAACTGTATCGGATGACTGTGGAAAGGATCCGGCAGGCAGGCCTTACCCATGTCGTCTTTAGCTATTCCCCCGGCGCGGATGCAAAGGAGAGCTTAGAGCGGTATAGTCGTTATTATCCGGGCGATGATGTCGTAGACATCTTGGGGACGGATATCTACCAATACGGTACCAGCCAGGAGTTTATCGATAATATGCAATTGGAACTGAAGGTGATGGCAGACTTTGCCAAAAGCCATCACAAGTTAGTGAGCGTTTCAGAGACAGGATACCGGAATACACCAGATCCCCAATGGTTTACGGGCACGCTTCTGCCCGCAATCCGTGGCTATCGGTTTACTTATTTCCTGCTATGGCGCAATGCCTGGGACCAGAAAGAGGAGAATTTCGGGCCTGCATCCGATAAGAGTTGTGCTGCTGACTTTAAGAAATTCGCAGCAGAGAAACACATACTCCTCATCCATGACATCCAATGAACTTAATGAAAAGAATATAGATTATGACAGATTTTGAAAAGAAAGTAAATGATTTGCGTCTTCACCACGAAGAACTGCTGAACCGTCCCAACCACCCTCTGGAATGGGGGAACGGGATCTATACCAAGTATCAGTATCCGATTCTGACGGCAGACCATACCCCGTTGGAATGGCGGTATGACTTCAATGAAAAAGACAATCCCTATCTGGAACAGCGCATCATGATGAATGCGACGCTGAATAGTGGTGCCATCAAATGGAATGGTAAGTATGTCCTGGTGGTGCGGGTGGAAGGAGCCGACCGGAAAAGTTTCTTCGCCGTGGCTGAGAGTCCTAATGGCATCGACCATTTCCGCTTTTGGGATGAACCGATTACCATGCCCGATGATGTCATTCCAGCCACTAACGTCTATGACATGCGACTGACCCAGCATGAAGATGGGTGGATCTATGGCGTTTTCTGTGCAGAACGGCATGATGACTCACAGCCCGGCGACCTCTCGGCAGCAACCGCTACGGCAGCCATTGCCCGTACCCATGATCTGATTCACTGGGATCGATTGCCAGACCTAAAGAGCAAGAGTCAGCAACGTAATGTCGTGCTCCATCCTGAGTTCGTAGAGGGAAAGTATGCATTCTATACCCGTCCACAAGATGGTTTCATAGATACAGGATCCGGTGGCGGCATCGGATGGGCGTTGGTCGATGATATCACGCATGCAGAAATCAAGGAAGAAAAGATTATCTATCCTCGCCATTACCATACCATCACGGAAGTGAAGAACGGCGAGGGTCCTCATCCCATCAAGACCCCCAGGGGATGGCTGCACCTGGCACATGGCGTCCGCGGCACTGCCTCCGGTCTACGCTATGTCTTGTATATGTATATGACGGCCCTTGATGATCCCACGAAAGTCATTGCCAAGCCCGGTGGCTATTTCTTGGTACCAGAAGGACAGGAATACATTGGTGACGTGATGAATGTCGTCTTCACCAATGGCTGGATCGCAGATGATGACGGAAAGGTGTTCATCTATTATGCGTCTTCGGATACGCGCATGCATGTCGCCACCTCTACTGTCGACCGATTGATCGATTATTGCATGAACACACCGGAAGACGGATACCGTACTGCGGCATCCGTGGAAACGATCAAGAAACTCATCGCTAAGAACAGGGCTGCACGGACGAAATGAACTTTTCTCTGTGAGGATAGATAAGAAATCGTGCTTATCAGTAAGGAATCTCGCAAAAATTCCTTACTTTTGCACGTAACTTACACATTCTATTACAATTATCAAATCATGGCAAAGTCAAAATTGATTGAGAAAATAGGTTATGCGATGGGTGATGCCGCTGCGGGTGGCATCACGTGGAAAATCATGTCCATAGCCTTCCCCTTGTATTTCACCAATGTCTTCGGACTGTCTTTCGCGGATGCAGCTATCCTTATGCTCGTCGCCCGAATGTTCGATGTAGTTACCGATCCTATTATGGGAGCGTTGGCTGATCGTACCCAAAGTCGCTGGGGCACATATCGCCCATGGATTATCTTTGGAGCGATCCCCTTGGGAGTCGTATTCGCGTTCTTGCTTTATACCCCTGATTTCGGTCCCACGGGCAAGCGGATCTATGCCTATACGTTATATATATTGATGATGGCTGTCTATACCATGGTGAACGTGCCTTATGGCTCATTGCTTGGCGTGATGACAGATGACGACAATGAGAAGAACCAGTTCTCTTCCTATCGAATGGTAGGGGCTTATGCAATGGGCTTTATCACCTTACTGGTATTCCCTTACCTGCAGAAGTTCGTCGGAGGTACGGATGCGCACCAGTATGCAGTGTTAGGCGCTTTCTTCGGGATCTTGGCAGCCTGCATGACATTGGGCTGCGGCTTGCTCACCCGTGAACGCTTGAAACCCGTTCGTGCGGAGAAATTCTCCATGCATCAGTTTGTCGACTTGGTGAAGAACGTGCCTTGGCTGTATATGACAGGTATTGCGATCTGTACGAACTTCTTTAATGGGTTCCGATATGCAGTGGCAGGCTATATGTTCTCTTATTGCATGGGTGGGGATATCACCATCAGTGGCCTGATCATCAACTATACTGTCTTCATGGCATTTGGCGAGGTGACTTGTATGATCTTTGGTGGATTGTCCCCGAAGGTAACACGATGGATCGGATCCAAGCGCGGGACTTTCATGGCATCGGCAGTGTTCTGTGTCGTGACATCTGTCTTGTTCTTCTTCATCCCTATGAAGCCATCCTCGATCTGGATGATGATAGTCGTGTCAATATTGACTTCTGCCGGGATTGGAATCTACTCACCGTTGATGTGGTCTATGTATGCGGATGTAGCCGATTATGCCACCCAAAAGAATGGAACTTCCTCTACAGGCTTGATTTTCTCCTCAGGCACCATGTCCCAGAAGTTTGGTACCGCCATCTCCGGCTCTTTGATTGCTATGCTCCTGGGATTAGCGGGTGCCCGAATGATCCCGGATCAATTCGGCAACTCTGTGATTGATCCAGCTTCCATCACGGATTCTGTCCTCAATATGGTATGGTCATTGTTCTCACTCTTCCCGGCATTCATTGCCCTTATCATGTTGTTCTTCGCGTACAAGTACCCGATTAAGAAATAGAAGGTATCGGCTTCAATATATTAATCATGTATGTTTGACTCTAAGAACTTAAAACAAGAAATGCGGGATGTCTTAGACCATAACATCCTGAACTATTGGATCGACCATGTGACAGACCATGAGAATGGGGGTTACTATGGTGAGATCGATGGTTATGACCATCTTGTGCCAGGCGCGGAGAAGGGTGCTATCCTCAATGCCCGCATCCTTTGGGCTTTCTCAGCCGCCTATCGGGTGACGGGAAATAAGGAATACCTGAAAGCCGCAGATCGTGCTAAGGTTTATATCCTCGATCATTTCATCGACCGACAATATGGAGGCGTTTATTGGAGCGTGGATGCTAAAGGGAATCCTGCTGATACCAAGAAGCAAACCTATGCAATCGGCTTTACTATCTATGGGATGAGTGAGTATGCCCGCGCAACTGGTGACGAGGAAGCGTTGAGGTGTGCCATCGCCTTGTACCATGATATAGAGAACCATGCTTATGATGCGCGTAACAATGGATACATAGAAGCACTTACGCGTGAATGGCAACCGATTGCTGACATGCGATTAAGCGACAAGGACGAGAATGGCAGTCGCACGATGAATACCCATCTTCATATCATCGAGCCCTATACCAATCTGTATCGCATTTGGAAAGATGCGTCACTTGAAAGGCAAATTCGCAACCTGCTCCAAATCTTCACAAAGACCATCCTTCATCCTTCCTCCTATCACTTAGACCTTTTCTTTGATGACCAATGGAGGGGAAAGCGTAATATCCAAAGCTTTGGGCACGACATCGAAGCATCATGGCTGTTGCATGAATCAGCATTGACCTTAGGTGATCCCTCTTTGCTATCCCAAGTCCAACCCATTGTACGGGAGATCGCGAAGGCTGCGGATGAAGGTCTGCAACCTGATGGGTCTATGGTTTATGAAAGATGGACGGACACGGGGAAGGTAGATCGCCAGCGCCAATGGTGGGTGATGTGCGAGACCATTATTGGTCATATTAATCTGTTCCAATATTTCAATGATGTTGAGGCACTTGACATCGCATTGAAATGTTGGGAATTTACAAAGGCCCATCTCGTTGACTACGATCATGGGGAATGGCATTGGAGCATCGATGATAACGGAGTCGTCAATCTAAAAGATGATAAAGCCGGTTTTTGGAAGTGTCCCTATCATAATAGCAGGATGTGTCTTGAACTGATAGAAAGAGACTTTTAAAGTTAAATAAATTTAATTCTACGGACATAGAGAATATTATGTCCAAAAAAATCCTATATTTGCGTATTGGTTTATAACCGTATGAAAGTATAGGATTTTTTTATATATGGAAGGTGGAAAATCATTATCATGAGTTTTGATGGAGATGGATGCCCTTGTTCTCCATCAACGAGGATGATTTGTGGCAAATGATCGCCGGTCATATACTCAATAGGCATCAACATACAGACCGGCAGGGTGGAGCGTTATTCTCCGGAAGAAGTTCCACCTTTTTCCCTTTCCTATATATAAAAATTCTTTTTTAGATTCCGATTAGATATTTTTCCATTTTGTTTAGTGGACTTTACAAAATTATTGTTATCTTTGCACGGTCTTGAGACAAGACCACGTTTAAGTCAAGCAAATCATTATAATTATAATAAAGTAATATGACTTTTTCAATTTTATTAATTACCGTTTTGTTGACGGCGGTTACTTTGGTAGTGGCAGCTTATGTCATTGCTAAGCTGATCGGTCCTCGTTCTTACAATCCGGTGAAAGGCGAGCCGTTTGAATGCGGTATCCCGACCCGTGGCTCCTCTTGGATGCCTGCGCATCTGGGTTATTACCTCTTTGCTCTCCTTTTCCTGATGTTTGATATCGAGACTGTTCTCCTCTACCCATGGGCAGTTGTCGTTAGGCAGTTTGGACCGATGGCTCTTGTCAGCATCGGCTTCTTCCTGTTAGTACTGGTATTTGGGCTGGCGTATGCATGGCGGAAAGGAGCGTTGGAATGGATGTAAAGAAAAGAGCTCATATCAAGAGCTTTCCTTATGCAGAGTTCAAGGACAACGAAACCCTTGAGAAACTGGCTGATGAGCTGAATGAAGGCGGTGTCAATGTCTTGGTCGGCTCATTGGATGAAGCGATCAACTGGGGGCGCTCCAACTCTCCTTGGTCATTGACGTTCGGTACGTCTTGCTGCGGTATCGAGTTCATGGCTATTGGATGCGCACGATATGACATGGCACGCTTTGGATGGGAGGTGACTCGTAATTCCCCAAGGCAGGCCGACCTGATCATGTGCGCAGGTACGATTACCAATAAAATGGCACCTGTATTCAAACGTCTTTATGATGAAATGGCTGAACCGAAATATGTAGTTGCTGTGGGCGGCTGCACCATTTCCGGCGGTCCTTTCAAGCAAAGCTATAGCGTTGTTCGTGGTATCCAGGAGCTTGTGCCTGTGGATGTCTTTATCCCAGGTTGTCCTCCACGACCAGAAGCGATCATCTATGGCATGATGCAACTTCAGCGTAAGATCAAAATAGAGAAATTCTTCGGTGGGGCTAATCATAAGATGACTAATGAACAGCGTGAAGAGTCCTTGGCAAAAGGAGGCTTGCACGGATTGAGCAATGAAAATTATTCCTTTGTAGAGAAACAGCATGAAAAGGCTCCTATTATCGTGACCGATGTTCCTGCTGATTTTGATCCAAAGGAAGGTTTGAAAGAAGATGTGACAACAGATTAAATCAGGTAAGTAGAGTATGAAACTGAATAATATAGAGCTCACATTTGACAACTTTTCCACAGAGATGGAAAGGCTGAAAAACGAGAAACATTTCGATTATCTGGTTACGATTGTCGGTGAAGATTTTGGTGAGGAAGGCCTGGGATGCATTTACATCTTGGAGAATACCCAAACCCACGAACGTACTTCTACACGTTGTATTGCCAAGCAAGTAGGAGAGGATTATGTGCTTCCTACTACGATCCATCTATGGCATGCGGCTGATCTGCTGGAACGTGAGGTGTTCGATTTCTTGGGCATTAAGTTCTTGGGTCACCCGGATATGCGTCGTCTTTTCTTGCGTACAGATTTCCAAGGTTATCCTCTTCGCAAGGACTTTGACATGAGCCCGGAGAAGAATAGGTTCCCTCAAACGGATGAGCCAGAGGATGATTATACTGTAGAGTATAGCCTGAACAAGGATGGAGAATTGGTGGCAACTCGTAAGCGCCGTATTGGTGAGGATGAGTATGTGATCAATATCGGACCTAACCACCCGTCTACTCATGGCGTGCTTCGTCTGCAAACTGTCGTCAATGGCGAGTATGTGGAAAGAGTCTATCCTCATTTGGGGTACATCCATCGTGGCATCGAAAAGATCTGTGAGGCAGATACCTATCCTCAGACCTTAGCTTTCATGGATCGTCTGAACTATCTTTCTGCCATGATGCATCGCCATGCGTTGGTAGGAGTCATCGAGGAAGGAATGGGTATTGAGCTTTCCGACCGTATCCATTACATCCGTACGATTATGGATGAACTGCAGCGTATCGACAGTCACTTGCTATACTGTGGCTGTACGGCGCAGGACTTAGGCGCTCTGACCGCATTCCTCTATTGTATGCGTGATCGTGAGCATGTGCTGAATGTCATGGAAGAGACCACGGGAGGCCGTTTGATCCAGAACTATTATAGAATAGGTGGATGCCAGGATGATATTGACCCGAATTTCGTGAAGAACTGTCTCGACCTGATCAATTATCTGAAACCTGTCATTCAAGAGTATTTGGATGTGTTTGGCGATAATCTGATTACTCATAACCGTCTTGAAGGCGTGGGCCCGATGAATCTGGAGGATTGCATCAACTATGCTGTGACAGGTCCTGCAGGGCGTGCTGCTGGATGGCATAATGATACCCGTAAGAATCATCCTTACGATTGCTACGATAAAGTGCAGTGGGAGGAGATTACCATGACGGGTGCTGATTCTATGGATCGTTATTATTGCCATATCAAGGAAATCTATGAGAGCATCAAGATTATAGAACAGCTCATTGACAATATCCCTGAAGGTGAATACTATATCAAGCAGAAGCCTATCATCAAGGTACCGGAAGGACAGTGGTATTTCTCCGTGGAAGGTGCCAGTGGCGAATTTGGCGTTTACCTTGATTCTCATGGTGACAAGAGTCCATATCGTCTGAAACTCCGTCCGATGGGACTGACATTGACAGGTGCCCTCGATAAGATGTTGCGCGGTCAGAAGATTGCCGACTTGATTTCGACCGGTGCCGCCATCGATTTTGTAATTCCTGATATTGATAGATAATTATGTTTGATTTTAGTATAGTAACAAAATGGTTCGACGCACTTCTCCGTCAGACCTTAGGGTTGGGAGATTTTTGGTCGATACTGATAGAGTGCGTGCTCATCGGCGTTATTATCCTTACGATGTATGCCTTGATCGCTATCGTGCTCATCTTCATGGAGCGTAAGGTCTGTGCTTATTTCCAATGCCGTCTTGGACCAGTTCGTGTAGGGCCTTGGGGTATCTTCCAAGTCTTTGCAGACGTGGTCAAGATGCTGATCAAGGAAATCTTCGGCATGGATCACTCTGACAAACTTCTTTATTGCATTGCCCCGTTCTTGGTGATCATAGCTTCCGTAGGCACCTTCTCCTTCCTTCCTTGGAATAAGGGCGCTGGCATCCTTGACTTTAA
>CAJLYG010000149.1 GCA_905210845.1 uncultured Prevotella sp. | reverse complement strand
GGCTTGGCTGCCATTGCCGAGCATGCCAACAGCTATGCCTTCTACAGTGCGGATATATGGATCAAGAGCATGCCTACCTTCATCGTTGCCATTGCGACCTTGGTTATCCTTGTCGTCTTGGCATGGAGGAATGGGAGGACCTATTGCAACACCATCTGTCCCGTAGGAACTTTCCTCAGTTTCCTCGCGCGTTTCTCCTGGCTGAAGATCCATATCAACGAGGAAGAATGTCACAACTGCGGAAAATGCTCCCGCTATTGTAAGGCAGCTTGCATTGATTTCAAGGAACATAAAGTCGACTATTCCCGTTGTGTGGTCTGTGGTGACTGTCTTGGTCAATGCAGCTTCAACGCCCTGCACTATAGCCACCCCGTCCATCGGCACCCTGCCTCCTCTTCCCGTCAGGCAACGGCACCGGCAGGAGCCAATGCATCTTCGGAGGAAAAGACAACGCAGGTTGACACGGGTCGTCGCAATCTTCTCTTAGGGATAGCCCTGGCCTCCACGGCAGTTGCAAAAGCACAAAAGGACAAAAAAATCGAAGGTGGACTGGCCAAGATCGAGGACAAGGTTGCCCCAGAACGTACCACGCCGATCACTCCTCCCGGCTCTTACAGTGCCGAGCACATGGCTCAACATTGCACAGGTTGCCAGCTCTGCGTGTCCGAATGTCCCAATGGCGTCCTTCGTCCCTCAGCCGGTCTCATGACATTGATGCAACCTGTCATGAGCTATGAGCGTGGCTGGTGCCGCCCTGAGTGCACGCGCTGTTCTGAAGTCTGCCCAACAGGAGCCATCAAGCTCATCCAGCGAGAGGACAAGTCGTCCATCCACGTGGGGCATGCCGTATGGATCAAGAAGAACTGCGTCGTCCTGCGCGATGGAGTGGAATGCGGCAACTGCAGTCGCCATTGTCCGAACGGAGCCATCAATATGGTCCCCTACCAGACCCCCGATGGGGAAGTGCAGGTCCCTGCTGTCGACCCAGAGCGTTGCATCGGGTGCGGGGCATGCGAGAACCTCTGCCCTGCCCGCCCCTTCTCAGCCATCTATGTGGAAGGGCACGAAGTACACAAGGTAAAATAAACACGTTAAGCACATGGAAAAGAAGATCAACAGGCGCTCCTTCCTAAAGCTCTTCGGAGCAGGAACGGCAGCCACCGCCACAGCCCTTACCATAGGCTGCAAGGATAAAGGGAACCAGCCCAGCCAACAGGAACCCCCTATGGGGAAGATGACATACCGCACCAATCCCAACACACACGACAAAGTGTCTATCTTAGGATATGGAATGATGCGACTGCCCACCAAAGGACAGAAGGACGGGCAACGCCAGCGCGGAGACGGAGAGGTAGACCAAGAGATGGTTAACAAGCAGGTAGACTATGCCATTGCCCATGGAGTCAACTACTTCGACACATCCCCTGTCTACACGGAAGGGCAGTCGGAGCACCATACAGGCATCGCACTGAAGCGCCATCCACGCAAGAGTTTCCTCATTGCCACCAAGATGTCTAACATGGGAAATTACTCCCGTGAGGACTCCATCGCCATGTTCAACAACTCCCTAAAAGAGCTGCAAGTCGACTATATCGACTATTATCTACTGCATTGCATCGGCACACCCGATGGGGAAAAGAGCCCCATGGAAGTTTTCAACGACCGCTTCATCAACAATGGGATACTCCACTGGCTCATTGACAAGCGCAAGGAAGGAACCATCCGTAACCTCGGGTTCTCCTTCCATGGCGACCAGAAAGTATTCGACCATGCCTTGGAGATGCACGACAAGGGCGAGGTGCATTGGGATTTCGTTCAAATCGAGCTCAACTACCTTGACTGGGACTATGCGCATCTGATCAACGAGATCAACGTCAACGCACGATACTTATACGGACAATTGGAAAAACGCGGGATACCAGCCGTGATCATGGAACCTCTCTTAGGAGGTAGACTGGCGAATATCCCTAAGGATGCACGAGAGAAATTGCAGTCCATTGACCCTGAAGTCTCCATCGCTTCCTGGGCATTCCGCTATGCAGCCACCCACAAGGATGTGCTTTGCATGCTCAGTGGCATGACCTATATGGAAAACCTCAAGGACAATCTCCGGACGGTCTGCCCACTGAAGCCCCTGCGACCTGCCGAGATGACCCTGCTCGAAAAGACCATTGCCAAGGACATCTACGATATGAAGACCATCCCTTGTAACGACTGCAAGTACTGCATGCCCTGTCCTTATGGCGTTGATATCCCCGGCATCTTCGTCCATTATAACAACTGTATCCTGGAAAGCAACTATCCTCAGTCAGTCAAAGACCCACGCTATGCAGAAATGCGCAAAGCCTTCCTCGTAGGATATGACAGGAGTGTGCCGAAGCTCAGGCAGGCTGACCATTGTATCGGATGTGGCCAATGCCAACCCAAATGCCCGCAAGGGATACCGATCCCCGATGAACTTCATCGTATCGCAGATTACATAGAGGAACTGAAGCAAGACCTGCTCTAAAGATACGAATCCTCTCCCGTCACAGGGAGAGGATACCTTGTACTTTTTATCAAAATTACTGTTACAAATTATCTTTTCCGATAAAAAACGCCCTTTTCCTGCCTGATTCTATCCAAAAGGATGTAACTTAGCAACGAAAAATCTACTAAACATCATGAATAAGAAAAGAATCATGCAGCTTTTATGGGTTGCTTTTATCACCGTGAGTTGTTTCGCAGAAGGAGCAGAGAACGGTATCGCTCCCTTTGATGCGAACGCCCCCATAGGTTTCGCTTCTTGTCAAGGATCCACGACAGGCAGCAATGATGCCAACCCCGTGGTCGTCACCACCCTCGATGAGCTGAAGTCAGCTCTGTACACAGCACGGAAAAGTGGCGACCCTACTACCATTTATATAAAAGGTAGCATAGAGACCACAGGTTATATCTACTTGCAAGATACCAAAAATATGACGATCTATGGGCTCCCTGGCTCTTTTCTGTATAACACGAACCGTGAACCTGTCAAGAGTACCGGCATCCTTCTCATGAAACGCTGTAGCAATATCATCCTCCGAAACCTTACTTTCAAGGGAGCTGGGGCCTATGATATCGATGGCAATGACGACCTCACCTTACAAAGTAGCGACCATGTCTGGATCGACCATTGCGATTTCCAGGATGGTGTTGATGGGAACTTCGATTGTAACAACCAAGTCAATTACGTGAGTGTTACCTGGTGCCGCTTCCATTATCTGATCGCCCCAAAGGCTGGTGGGTCGGGAGGCAGCAACGACCATCGGTTCAGCAACCTATGGGGTGGCAGCGACAGTGAAGCTGATGATGGTTATCTCTACACCACTTTCGCCAACTGTTGGTGGGATGAAGGTTGCGTGGAACGCATGCCCCGCATCCGTTTCGGGAAAGTGCATTTAGTCAACTGCCTCTTTTCCAGTAGTGTTACCTCCTATGCCATCGGCATAGGATACAAGGCAAAAGTATATGTAGAGAATTGTGCTTTCACCTACACGCAAGACAAAAGCCATAAGGTGTGGAAATATCCTTCAGACTCGGGATCTACCGACCATAGCTATGTCTTCACCGGCAATATCGGACAAGCGGATGTCAAAGAGTCCTTGACAGAGGATTATTTCATTCCTTCCGATTATTATCAGCTCACAGCTTATGACACAAAATATGTAACGTCCTTCGTAGGGAACCCTATGACTGGCGCTGGTGCTACCTTAGTCTTGTCCGATCCCACAGGGATCTCCCACATAGGCCAAGTGTCCCAAGGGAAGGATCTTGGCTATTACACCACCTCCGGCATGAAGACACAGGCACCACTGGAAGGCATTACGATTGTCAGGAAACAGATGATAGACGGCAGTATCCACACAAAAAAAGTCATCCATCGACGACTGTCAGCACGTCATTCTCCACTCTGAAATGAATGTCCCTGCCTTCGAAGGGCATCCCATATACCTTTTGCGGATCGTTCTGGTAATGGGGGCGAGGGTCCAATTCCAATACCTGCCTCAGGATCCTCAACGTCTCAGGGGACAAGGAACGCTCCATCTCCTCAGGAATCCGCACCTGCAGTCGGTGGACAGGATGGCGGTCGACGAACCCACTTCGTGCGCCCGGATGGCTGTCGGCATAAGTCACATAAGGCTTGATGTCATAGATTGGCGTTGCATCCATCAAGTCTGCGCCCAAGACATGGATGACCGGTCCTTGGGAAGTATCCCAATCGATGAAGTCGAGCCTTACCGATGACAGTCCCAGACGGTTAGGACGAAAAGGAGAGCGGGTGGCAAACACCCCCATACGCTCGTTTCCACCTAACAAAGGAGGACGAACCACAGGACTATTGGCAGCATGCTTGTTCGCGGAGAACTCCCAGATCAGCCAAAGATAGTCGAACGCATCCATCCCCCGCAGGGCATCACGGTTACGGAATTCCGGTACAAAGACGATCTCGCCCTGTAGGTCCTCTACCAGTCCACTTTGCTTTGGGATGCCAAACTTTGAGGCAAAAGGTGAATGAAAGAATGCTATCGGTTTTATTTCCATCCTTGCAAAGTTAATGGAAAAGAGCAAAATGAACAAATTATTTCCCATAAAAGGCATACGACATTCCCAATAATTTCTTAATTTTGTGCCAGAATTCAAAGGAATATCATGACGACGGAATTGATCATTCGTATCTTTATCGCTGCCCTCTTAGGGGGTGCTATAGGGTTGGAGCGTGAATACCGGGCAAAAGAAGCAGGGTTCCGCACCCATTTTCTTGTTGCATTGGGCAGTGCCCTGTTCATGGTCATCTCCCAATATGGGTTTGGGGAAGTACTCTCAAACCTGGACAAGGCCAGCTTCGACCCATCCCGTATAGCCTCGCAAGTGGTCACGGGTATCGGTTTCATCGGCACCGGAACCATTATTTTCCAAAAGCATGTACTCAAAGGGCTCACCACCGCGGCGGGACTATGGGTGACCGCAGCGATCGGACTGACCTGTGGCTCCGGCATGTTCGCCTTGGCAATTGTCGCCACAATATTCGTCCTGATCTGCCTTGAAGCGCTCAACTGGGTCCTGCACCGGTTCGGCAGCAAGAACATTGCCGTAACCTTCTCCACCTCATCCAAAGGAAATATACAACGAATCCTCAAGCAGATGAAAGAAGAAGATGCCGACTTAGACACATACGAGATGAAAGAGCTGAAGACTTCCTCCGGATCCATCTATGAAGTCAGCATGGAAGTGAAGGTGCGAAGGAACAAATACCAGTCGAAGATCCTGCAATTCATGGAGGAATTTGAAGGAGTCACCATCGAGACTATTGAATAAATTTCGTAAGATTTCTCCTTGATAATTTTGCTATTTACGCAAGTTGAATTAATTTTGCCGATTCAAACGATAAACAATGGAAACAATCACGTTAAACAAGAAAAGTGTTTGGAAAGAAGTACGCGACTACTTGTTCATACTCGTTGCCATGCTCCTGTATGCCATCGGGTGGACAGTCTTCCTCTTACCTAACAACATTACCACGGGCGGAGTGCCAGGTATCTCCTCCATCGTCTACTGGGGACTCGGGATTCCGGTACAATACACGTATTTCGTCATCAACTTCTTCCTCCTCATCGCAGCACTAAAGACGCTTGGACTGAGGTTTTGCCTGAAGACCATCTTTGCTGTTATCTGCCTGACTTTCCTGACTGCCGTCTTGAAAGATTACGGATTGGAGGCCAAGTTGCTAAGCGACCAGCCCTTCATGGCAAGCATTATTGGTGCCGTCTTCTGCGGAACCAGCGTAGGATTAGGGCTTTCTGTCGGGGGCAGCACAGGTGGCACAGATATTGTCGCTGCCATCGTGCACAAATACCGTGATATTTCCTTAGGGCGTGTCATCCTGATCTGCGATGTGGTCATCATCTCCTCCAGCTATTTTGTGCTCCACAGTTGGGAAATGGTCATCTACGGCTATGTCGTACTATATGTCACAGCCTTCTGTGTCGACCAGGTCGTCATGAATTTATTGTTTAATTCGCCTGGATTGATGTTGATTAGTTTGCCTGCCAGCAGGTCACAGTCGGTTCAGTTCTTTATCATTTCCGACAAATACAAGGAAATCGGACATCGCATCAACAAGAATCCTCACCGGGGCTGCACGGTCATCGACGCACATGGCTTCTACTCCGGGAAAGAAGTGAAAATGCTGTTCGTCTTGGCGAAGAAGAGTGAGTCGAACAAGATATTTACCTTGATCGATGAGATCGATCCCAGCGCCTTCGTCTCCCAAAGTGCCGTCATCGGTGTTTACGGAGAAGGCTTCGACCGCTTTAAGGTCAAGCACAAAAAGAAGCCTGTACCGGTCTTCGACCTTGACGATCCAGAAGAACAAGTTTAGAGGAAAGAATCCTTTCCTCCCTAAAAAGGAGGAAGGAAAGAAAAAAACAGGTCGGAAGGTCCGACAAAGAATCAGACCGGCATCATCTTCATTGAACAGAAGATGATGCCGGTCTTTCCTTATAATATCGCAAGGGGAACCGAGCAGAAGGATGCAAGAGCGCTATGAGTTCTTGCAAGAGCCAGTCAGGCCGGAAAGCCACTTCCTCGAAATAAGGCACACGCGAGCTATTACATTCATAGATACGCCCTTCGCGGAATGCTTTCAGTCCATTATAACCTGGATATTCTGCCAACAGATCGGCTTTACTCATCGGGCGATCTCCATTGTATTTAAAGATCCAGACATCGGTATTTCCTGCTTTGTCGAGGACGGATTCGAAGGGAAGGGCAAGACTTCCACTATGCGTGTCATTGGAAAAAGCATACTGTGCATGCGCATCGGCAATCATCTGCCCGATCGTACTCTTTCCTCCTGGGCAATACCACACGCTACCTGTCTTCCGTTCTGTCAGTACGGAACGCCCCAAAGAAAGGCGAGATGCCATCACCTTCAGTTGATGATAATGTTGTTCAACAGCATGGAAGAGAGAATCAGCCTGATGTTCCTTTCCATAAAGAAGCCCATAGAACCTCATCCACTCCGCCCTGCCCAGAGGAGAGTTCTCCATATAATCCGCAGCCTCGATGATCGGCACGTCCAATACTTCCAATTTCCCATATCCGCCGCTATTCTCGAACGGGGAAACCAACAAGGCATCGGGTCTGAGATCGATGATTTTCTCGATCATCGGACTCATCCCATTGCCGCAATCAACGATCTTGCCGGACTTTGCCCGTTGCTGTATGTCCTGGATCAGGATATACTTCAAGTCGCAGACACCTTTGATCGCATCCTGCGCTTGGAGATATTCCAACAACTGACAATGGGCAGTAGAGAAGACTATACTCCTTGCCAAAGGGACCCTAACGACAGTTCCCGCAGGCAGGTGGTCAATCTTCTTCTCTTTGGATACTAACACATAGGAATGCAAGGTCTCCCCCATCTTCCATGGATTCCGGATAGTTGCCACAGTATAGTCATGATACTTGACAACGGTAAGCAGGGAAGCATACTTAAAACGCAAAGTATCACCTTGCTGCCCAAGGTGTCCGGTCTTTCCAGACCGGCATCCACACAACAGCAAGGTGATGATTGCACAAACAGGAAGGAAGCGTTGAAAGTACATCAGTCTATAGAACGATAAGCGAAAGCAAAAGCACATGGGCTGAGTCCACAGTCTACGGTCTTCAACAAAGTCCCCTCGCTGGTATACACATTGATATAACAATTAGCACTATAGTCGGCAAAACCTGTATCCGAGTTGATATGATAAGAAGCGATAAAGACGTTCCCGGTCACAGGATCGACAGCTATAGCCGTCTGGCCTCCTTGCCTCATTCTCCATCTTATCTGC
>CAJLYG010000148.1 GCA_905210845.1 uncultured Prevotella sp. | reverse complement strand
ACAGAGAAGGAAATTCTTTCAACTTCTTCCATTTCAAGCTTAGCCCAATTCGTGATCTGTGCGTCTACCTTGGAGGTCACGGTATAACGGTTGCGCTTGTCCTCTCCGTATTTCAGCAATCCTTTACGCTCTAAGAAGTTGCCTGAGAAATAGTAGCGCAGCTTTTCGTTTCCACCGTTGACGCTGACGTTGTGCTCCTGAGAGAAACCATTGCTAAAGCAGGTGCGCAACCAGTCGCGGTTGGCGATCGGCAGCAGGTCGTTGGCATCCCAGATCTCCCAACGTCCCTGCGGGTTGGCGAACATCGTCGTCATGGAAGGATCATTCTGGGCTGCCTTGATGTCGGCTAATTTCTTCTCGCTAAACCATACACCGGATCCTGCGTTGATGCTGGCGGCATTCATGTAGAGGGCCCAACTGTAGGAATCGAGCATGTGAGGCATGTTCTCCGGCGAGTTGAAGCGGAAGTTGTTGTTGTAGTTGACAGTTGTCTTTCCGGCCTTACCGCTCTTAGTGGTCACGAGGATGACACCGCCTGCGGCGCGCGAACCGTAGATAGAGGATGACGCTGCATCCTTCAGGACAGAGATATTGTCGATGTCCTGTGGGTTGATAGCTTCAAGGTTGCCTTCCATCCCGTCGATGAGGACGAGGGGCGAGACTGAGGAGCCTGCTCCGATGGAACCTGTTCCACGGATGTTGTAGCGTGTGTTGGAGTTCAGGGCACCACCACCGGAACCAATCGAGAAGTTCATACCAGGGATCATGCCTTGCATGGCATCAACGGCAGAGTTGACTGGACGCGAAGTAAGGTCCTTGGAGCTGATGGTTGCTACAGCACCGGTGAGGTTTGCTTTCTTCTGCGTACCGAAACCAACGACTACGACCTCATTGAGAGCGTGCTCGCTTTCTTGCATCGTGATGGAAAGTGGTCCACCGTTCCACGTGACCTCCTTGTCCGCCATTCCGATGTAGCTAATGTGGATGACAGTGCCTTTCTTGATGCCAGAAAGTGATCGCTTTTCTCTGGGCGGCCTTGCGGATGTCACGAAACGACCGTCAATGTCGGTGACGGCTCCCGCTCGTTGTCCTTTAACTGCGACGGTAGCTCCGATGATAGGTTCACCGGTTCCGTCTTTGACAACACCTGTGCATTGGCCATCTTGCTGGCTCACCTTCGTTACTTCATTCACAGAAGGCGCAGCTACCGATGCCCCCCCCAACAGGAGCGCGGTGCAGATAGCTAAAAATCGCATTTGATTAGAGTTTTTTCTCATAAGTTAGCATTGTTAAAATTGATATATCTGTTATATGGTGTCGCTAAAGGGTATTCATTACTTGTCGTTTCCGACTTTATAACCTGTTTAAGTTTCTCGTTGGCAAATATAAAGTAATTTTTTAAAACTTGCAAGTTTTTGTAGAAAATATTCGGGAAATACGCTTATTTTTCTTTGTTCTTGACACTCATCCTCTTGATTCTTATCGATTATCTCCTAACTTTTCAACTTCTAATGGCGTTTTTTTTACTATGTTTGAATTGGGAAGCTAATTGTCTATTTTTGTCCTTGTCCATTCTAAAAACAACCCCCGGAAATCTGGCAGCAGACTTCCGGGGGGTATCATTGGGGGCTTTGTCCTTCAGGATAGAGAAGGATGGGGCTTATCTCACGATCACTTTTTTCTTATTGACGATGTAGATGCCTTTGGGCAGTCCGTTGAGGGCATCGGCTGTCTTCACGTTTTCGCGGATGAGTCGTCCGTCTATGCTATAGACGTGGGTGTGCTCTGGCTCGTCTTTCGTGACAGCGTGGATCCCTGTGGTTGGGGTGACGTCCATGACTTGATACTTTGTGCCACTTTGCTCTGTGGATATCTCGAAATATTTGTCGGTCTTTATCTTCGTCACGTCAACGGTCTGCGGGCTTCCGGAGGCTGTGCTGAACACGAAACTCACGTAGTCGTCTGCGCTGTTGATGGTATAAGTCTGGTAGAACCAGGTCTTTCCGTTGACGGTTTTGGATGTTGTCACTTTGTCACCTGGCCATGAACTGTTCTGTGGAGCGTGACTATCGTCACCGCCCCAGCTCCAGAAGTTGATGTAGTTGGTCCATCCCACTTGGTCCCCATTGACGCAGACAGTGATGGTGTAGGGCGTGAAGGCCACAGGCTCAGCCACCGTATAGGTGCGGGAAATGATGCCGCTAACGGTCCCATTGATCAGAAGTCCCACTGTGAGTGTCGTGGTTCCAACAGGGAGGGTGATGCTATTTCCGCTTGTGGCGGTCTTGCTTGATGCGGTGGGAGTGCTCCCATCGGTCGTATAGACCAATTGGGCACCCGCTGTCTGGGATACAGCAGTCAGTTTGACACTGAGGCTGCTACCGGTATAAGAGCCGGATGCCTTGTCCGCCCAAGCCGTCTCAGCGGTGTTGCCCAGGAAGTACTTATAATGGTATCCAGAGAGAATCTGCGTATAGGAAGATGAGGATGGGGTGTAGGCGCTCACGTCATCGCCGACGAGGACGATCAGATCAGCTTTGCTTCCACTGACCTTATTGGCATAGTATTTCGTATTGCTTCTCATATTCGTGAAACTGCTCTGGTTGGTGATGCCTGCTATTTTCCGCGCATCGATCATCGATTTCAGTTCCTGCTCATAAGTCGCCCAGTGCTTATAGAAGATGCAAGGAGTACCTGGCATGGCAAGCAGGAAGGCGTTGGCAGCCAAAGTGTCCTTGCGGATCGGATCCTGTGGGCTCGTTGAAGAGCGGTATTCCGTGTCGTGGTTCTCGACGAAGGTGACTGCGTATTGCTGGTAGGCCGTCGTGGCAGCTAAGCTGGCATTCGACAGTTTGGTCCAGTCGCTACTGCTGCCTACCGTTCCATCCGTTGTTCCATTGATGGCATCGCGGACTGTATAGCGGAAGGGAAAGTCGAAGGCAGCGCTTTGGATGACGCCATTTACTTTCGTCGCGTTGAGCCAAGCCTCTACGGTTGTGGCATTTCCATCCCAATATTCACCGACAGAGTAGGTGGGGTTGGCATTGCTGTTGTACAGTCCTGTAAAGGAACCACTGTAACCCTTCGTCATGTCATACCGAAAGCCCGCGTAACCGAAATCATTCAGCAGCATGTTCAGGTAAGCCTTGACGTTCGCTTGCACATTGCTACTGTTATGGTCAAGGTCGCGCATGCCAGACCATCCCTCGCCAGTATCCTTGTTGCTGCTCAGGGTATAGCCATTAGCATCTGCCCATGTCTTGGTTGCGCCGTCATCGTCATCGGCGCAGATATCCATCGACAGCAACTGATAGGTAGTGCCCTTGTAGGTTTCTTTGGGGAAGTCTACCCAGTTGGAAATGTTCCCCCTATGATTGATAACCACATCGGCAATCGTGCCAATGCCTGCGCTCTTGAACGTGGAAATTAAGGTGCGGAGTTCTGCCTCTGTGCCGAAAGAACTGTCATAATGGGAAAACCAATAGAGCGGGTCGTAGCCCATGGATGGTGATCCCACGGCTTTTGCGCTTTGTGGAATCCACACCAAGTCGATGTATCCTTTCAGATCGGACGCCTTGTTCGTCAGTTGAGCCCAGCTCGTATGATCATAGGAATCCCAGTAGAATCCTTGGAGCATGACACCACTATAGTTCTTGGGCCATCCATCTCCTGCCATCAGGGTCATCGGAATTGCCAATAGGAGTAATAAAAAGGTATAGATTTTCTTCATAACTCAACAATTTGTATTTGATGGGGCTAAGTTACAATAAATCCTTGCAATTGTTTGCTTGACTTAAATCAATTCGATCATATTTCATGGCAAACGATTGCAAGAGATCGCAGGCATTCGATCTCCCTGATTGGCATCCTATGCAAAATTCTCGAGAGAATTTAATCCAATCGTGGCTGTTTTGCAAAGTAAGAGCATAAATGGTACAATAAATTCTCGAGAGAATTTCATAAAAGATATGCTTTTCCTGTCAACCTTTGACAACCTTTGACAACCTAAAAACAGGTTGCAAGCCCGATAAACACTGGGTTTTGACAACCTGTCAACCTTTTCACAAAAAAAATCACTGTGGAATATAAAATTGTTGGCTTTCTCCTACCTTTTTTCGCCATGGCAAAGGTAAGGCAAGCTTGGCTCTGTGCAAAGCAGTAGTCGTCCTAATTAAATAAAGAAAAGAGGATGCATCAGAATTGATACACCCTCTCCGTACTTATAGCTTGATGAAGCATTAAATACTTCGCGAAGTCATGTTATTTTGCTTTTGCGGAAGAAACCGGAGTGATCACCACCTTGTTGTTGCCTTCGTAGCTGATGTAAAGCTGGAACTTATACGTGCCGGCAGCCACATTCAGGTTCTTTCCATTGTTCAGCGTCAGGTTGTTGAAGTTACTGCCGTCGTCATTAGCACCGCCCCAAGAGATTTTCCACTCATGGTTCATGCGGAATTTCAGTTCGCCTTCCGTAACCGTAGTTGTGGCTTCCCATGCGCCGGTCTCAGTGTTGTAAGTCATATCCACATCACTGCTCCAGCTATTGAAATTACCGATGATACTAATGCTTTCTACCTTGGTCAGCTGATAGGTTCCATTTGCGAGGTCAACGTCAATCATGTAGAAGCCTGCACCTGGATCTGGACAGTTTGGTCCACCCTCGATATTGGCGATCTTGCCTGGACCGTTGTATTCATAGTCGTTGGTCCAATTGTCGGCATTCGGCTTGAACTTGAATTCCCCGTTCAGGTAATAGAACCCTTCGTACTTGACGTCGAAGTTAGGAGAGCGCAGAGCGTGGTTGGTAGCCCATCCGCTTTCATTGCCAATCTCGTAGAAATACTCCTTGAAGTCGGGCGTGACAAGGTTGACTGTCGATGTAACCTTTGCCGTGCGGACGAACCCTACGGTCCCCACCTTGATGGTGTCGGTGACTACGGTAGGTATCTCGTGTACGCTTCCAGACAATCCGTAGAGAGCCTGGACAGCAGCTTGCAGGTCCTTTGCGCTCACATATCCCTTTGCGTTCGCGTCGATGGAGGATGTTGCACTTCCATCTGCATTACTCAAGGTTGCATAGAGACGCTGAGAAGTGATGGGGTTGGTAGCGGTTGCCGTAGGAACGAAGAGCTGAATGGAGTCAGCCGTTACCTTGTTGAAGTCGATCGCTGATCCGGCAGTAGCCGTGAATCCCACTGTCTTGGCTGTTTCCTGGGCAGTAGCTTGTGGCTCCACCCAATCCTCATATTCGCCAGAGCTGCAACTGGCCAGTGCAGCCGCGAGACTTAAAAATAATATACTCTTTTTCATTTTATTCTGTTTTCAAAGGTACGGCACGTTTTGGGTGCCGCACCGGATTAGAAGTGATTATTTCTCAATGAAGTTGTATTGACCCGTGATATCGTTGAACAATACTTTGTAAGAACCTGCCTTGGCTGGGATATTTGCACCACCAGCGAGACCTGTACCGAACGACCACTCAGCAGAACCCCAGTTAGAAGACCAAGAATTGTCAGACGTGAACTTCACACCGCCATCCTCAGAGATGGTCAGGTCGTAAACCCAGTCATGGTTCTGTGCGCCGTCGAAGGTAGTGAAGGCATTCATGCCAGTAGCAACACCCCATTTGTCGAAGTCACCGGTAATGAACATCGTGCTGAAGCTCTTGACATCTTTCTCGTATTTCTTGATGGTCAAGTTGTGCGTCTTAGTGTCAAGGGTTACCGTATAGATGCCGTTCTCTGCCACTGCGATGTTGCTTGGGTTACCACCAGTACTGGTATATTCTGGTGCATCTGGCGTGCCACCCATCTGCTCATTCCATGAGCCCAGGGCGTGAACAAGCTTAAATCCATCGGTTGTCAGGTAACCTGTCCATGAGAGGACGCCATCACCCGTCTTGGCATCATAGGTCTGGCCTGTGATCGGATACAGTGGCATGACACTTGTTCCGACTGCATCAGCCGTGTTCGTCCACTTGCCATCACCAATACAAGCACCGATGAGGTACCAGTAGTTAGGAGCAGCATTCTTCAGCTCAACATAGTAAGGTGTTACCGTGAAGGTCTGTACATTCGAATAAATGGTGTCGCCAGCATAAATAGCCATGCAGCGTGCGTAGACTTTCTGTGTAGCGGGTACTGCATCTTCTTTCCATCTTTCGCAACGCTGGAGGACAGTAGCAAGGTCGTTGGACTCTACTGTGGCGTTGACAACAGTCCTTATGCCGCCAGCAGTGCCATAAGTGGGAACGGTCTTGCCGCTCTCATCTGCCAAAGCCTGGTCGACAGAGACTGTCCATGTGTTCTCCGGTGAGAACTGCATTTCATAACTGACGGCAGCAGGGAACCCATAGTCGGGCTGTGACCACGTGAAGTCAAGGCTGGTCGTAGATCGCAAGTTTACGTTTTCCTCAGCGTAAACAGGAGTGTTCAGCTTAAATGTCGTTGCAGTCTGGATGGTCGGGTTGTTGTCCCTGTCATCATCACAAGAGGCAAACAGAGCCACGCCACACAGTAGCAATGCTGATATCTTAATTATATTTTTCATTGTTGTATCTTTAATATGTAAACTTGATGCTCAGGCAGACGGGATAAGTCCCGCCTGCTGATCGTTTCATTTAATAACCAGGATTCTGAGTAATGGCACCCGTTACCTGAGCTGATGGGATCGCGAAGATGTTGCGTCTAGCGTCGAAGTTACGTCCGTCCTTCACGCCACCTTTATAGCTCCAATTGTAGTTATTGTTACCGCCGAAGCGTCCGAAGCGGATCAACGTAGGACGGCGCAGTCCTTCGAAGTAGAACTCGCGGCTCCACTCATCGCAGATGTCAGACAGGCTGTAGCCGGCCTTGGTTGTGGCATGTGCACGGCTGCGGAGGGCGTTGATGGCTGCAGTACCTTCTGCAGTTGTCGTGTTGCCGTTCTGACGGGCCGTTGCCTCTGCATAGGTCAGGTATGCTTCTGCCACGCGGAAGAGGAAGAAGTCGGTCTCAGGGAAGTTGGCATCCTTGCCAACGCTGTTGTCAGTCTTGAAGTTGTTGAACTTAGCCACAGCGAAGCCATCGGTGAAAGTTCCTGTATAACCATTGCCATTGTCTAAGGTACGTCCTAATCCATCGAAGATGGCGCGGTCGTCACCAGCTGCCTCTGGCATTTGGGTGCAGGCGATGTTGGGTGCGTCGTCGTTGGGGAAGAACTTTTCGACGAGGTCCTTACGGGCGCGGTTACCTCCCCAGTTCTGTCCAGTCCCATTGGTAGCCGTAGGATAGGTACCACTGCAGTCAGCATGCATGTTGCCGTCGAAGGTAGAAGCCATCAGGAAGAGTGATCCAGCCCATGAGGTCGTGGTCTGTCCGTCCTGATAGATGCGCCATACGCCTTCCTGGGCAGCACTCGTAGAGCCGTTGTCGCCCATGAACAGCATCTGGTATGCGCTCCATTTGCCTGATCCTTTCGTGTTGAGCTTATAAGAAGAGTCCATCACCTTCTTGGCATATTCTGCAGCCTTTGCCCATTGGGCAGTGCCCGTATAGACTTCTGCGTTGAGATACATACGGGAGAGGAGCATCCAAGCGGCAGCCTTGTCAACCCTGCAATAGCTATTGAGGTTGGAGTCTGTCTTAGGCTGTGCATCAGAGAGGTTAGGCTCAAGGTCCAATACCTCTTTCTCGATCCAGTCGTATGCTTCCTTGCGAGTCATGCGCGATGGGTCTGCCAAGGTCGTGCTGAAGGGGATATTGCCAAAGGCATCCATCAGCAAATAGTATTCCAAGGCGCGGATCAATCGGATCTCAGCTGTCTTCGTGGCATCTTGGTCACCGAATGTGTTGATATACTGGTTGCAATAAGAGATACCAGTGGTCAAACGGGCATAATAGCCGTTGAGCATTGGGTGGTTAGAGTCGTAGGTATTGTAGCAGTACTGCTGGATACCATCGTCACTCCAGTGGCAGATAGAGGGAGAAGGTGCTGC
>CAJLYG010000147.1 GCA_905210845.1 uncultured Prevotella sp. | reverse complement strand
TTTTCGAGAAAGCCCATCAGCGTGGCATCAACACTTGTCTTGATACATCAGCGCAACCATTTAGGAAAGAGGGTGCCTAACTCGTGCATGACGCGAATCGGGAAGGTGATCTCCTTCATGGAATATCCTTCATAGTAATGGAATCGTCCGTCCATGGCCATGATCTCCTTCCCGCCTAAGTGCCCGAAGATCAGTTTCCCGGCATGGCCTTCTACGGTAGAAACCGGGAAATGCGGAATATCCTCGTAAGGGATTTCATCAGCATCAGTGATCTCGGAAGCAAATTGTCCCAGGCCTGTTCCCAGGATGATGGCTATCTTTGGATTTATGGTCATCCTTTGTCTTAACCAGGATGCTGTTTCTTGAATTCTTTCGTACATAACTTAGTATTTTATGATTGAAGTTGTCGCCTTGATCCAGCATGAACCGGATCCGGATGGGGAGCTTGTACAGGCTCTTCCGCACTTCAGTGCTTAGTCCGTTGAGGTTCTCCAGCCTGGCGGCATCCTTCTCTGTGGTGATGATGCATTTGGGACCTTTCATGCCCGCGAAGACCCGGTTGATCTTTTCTACGTCCTTTTTCGAGAACGGATGATGGTCGGGAAAGGTCATTGGGGTGATGAGCCCGCAATGGGGCTGCAGGTCGATGATCATTTGCTTGGGCGACGCAATACCGGTCAGGAGGAGCACTTGCGTGCTCTTGTCGAAGTCCTTCCAGTCCATCCGCGGCGCCTCGAACAAGGGTTGCAGTTCATCATAGTCGAGTGTGGTGAAGAAAAGCTCCTGGTAGGGATAGAGGGCGATCGCCTTCGTGAGGACGCGGAATTCCATCGGCTTCAGGTCTTTCGGGCATTTCGTGATGATGACAATATCGGCCCGGGACTTTCCCTTTGCCGGCTCGCGGAGCCGTCCTGCGGGAAGCAGCTTGTCATAGATGATCAGGCGGTGATAGTCGACCAGCAGGATGTTGATGCCAGGCTTGACATAACGATGCTGGAAAGCATCATCGAGCAAGATGACGTCCACATCCTGTGTCTCCTCATCATGTGTGAGCCGTTCGATGCCACGCGTCCGTTTCCTGTCGACAGCCACATAGAGACCTTCGAACTTCCTCTTCATCTGGTAAGGCTCATCGCCGATCTCAGACATAGAGGTATGGTCCGTGGCGAGCACATACCCATGGCTTTTCCGCTTGTACCCTCGTGAGAGGACGGCAACCTTCATCTGGTCCTTGAGCAGTCGGATGAGATACTCCACATGGGGAGTCTTTCCGGAACCGCCCACGGTGATATTGCCCACGGAGATGACAGGGATATCGAAAGCGCGTGACTTTAATATCCCCAGGTCAAACAACTGGTTCCGCAGGCCCACGCCCATCCCATATAGCCAGCTCAGTGGCAATAACCAATCATTTATCTTGATGAAGTCGCCCTCTGTTCTCATCTTCGTCCGTTACTTGATATTGAGATAGAAAGGCAGGCGAGCCTGGATGACATCGGTCTCGTTCATCTGCTTCAGAAGCATGAATGGCTCGTAGTATTCACCTAAAGTGGCACGGAGCTTCTCGTCGAGGAAGTTGCCACTGCTGGTGGCGTTCATCAACTGGTCTGTCCAATTAGGGACGCCGGGGTAATCTGATGTATAGTATTCATCGAGCTTTGCCAATTGGGCAGCCTTCTTCACGGCAACGTCTATTCCTCCGAGCGCATCGACAAGCTTGATCTTCACAGCATCCTGGCCTAAGAAGACATGTCCTTGGGCAATTGCCTCTACTTGTGCCACGCTCATCTTCCTGCCATCGGCAACACGCTGGCGGAATAGGCGATAGCCACGACCAATGAAACGGGATATCACAGCAATCTCTTCTTCATTCATGGGACGGGCGGGCGTACCGATGAGTGTGTGGCGATTGGTCTTGACCTCATCGAACTTAATGCCTAATTTCTGCGTGAGCAGTTGACTACGGTCGGGGAACATGCCGAAAATGCCAATGCTTCCCGTGAGTGTAGTGGGCTCAGCAACGATATAATTGGCGTTGCAACTCATGTAATATCCTCCAGAAGCAGCCATGCCGCCCATAGAGATGACCACGGGCTTCTTTTTCTTCAACAAGGAGATCTGATGCCATAGCTGTTCAGAAGCATACGCACTTCCACCTCCGGAATTGACCCTGATGACGACGGCTTTCACGTCATCGTCGTCCATCAGTCCCTGGAGGTCTTTGCAAACATCCTGGGCAACGATCTGGTGCTGCGCAGACATCAACGAATTCGTAATGGGAGCGTTGACGATATCGCCCCATGCGTAGTAGACAGCGATCTCGTCCCCTTTCTCTTTTTCCTTGACATTCTCCATGTCGGAGATAGATACCTGCGTGATATTGTCATCCTTGTCAAGCTTCAGGCGTTTCTTGATCTCTCCCTTTACCTGGTCAGTGTAGAGGAGACCGTCCACCATTTTCCTCTTTACCAAGGATGCTGGATCATCAAATGCGAGAGGTCGGTCGGCATAGGCATTCAGGGAATCGATGCTGATCTTCCGGCTGGCAGAGACTGCTTTCAGGACATTGTCCCAAAGTCCGTTGACATAGGCTGTGACCTGTGCGCGGTTGGCATCGCTCATCTTATCCTCGGTGAACATCTCTGTGGCACTCTTATACTTGCCGACCTTGATGACTTGGAAGCGAATTCCAAATTTTGCCAACAGGTCCTTGACATACATTGGTTGTGCGCCGATACCTGCCCAATCGATCATCCCTTGTGGGTTCAGATATACTTTATTGGCTACAGAAGCCAAGTAATAAGATCCTTGCGTGTATGTCTCACCGTATGCGACGATCCATTTTCCGCTCTTCCTGAAGTCGAGCAGCGCGTCGCGTATCTCTTGTATCTGCGCAAAGTCTGCGCTCAAGGCACCTGCTTGGATGTAGATACCTTTGATGTGGTCGTTATCCTTCGCCTTCTTGATGGCGGATAAGGTTTCAGAGAGCCCGATCGTGTTAAAGGAATTACCAGACAACATGCTGATGAAGTCATCTTCCCCCACCTGTTCCTCAATGGTCCCATTGAGGTCCAAGACCAGGACGGAGTTGTCACTCACATTTTTCGTTGATTGTCCTGAGGATATCATGCCTACAACACTCATGACACCTAAGATACCGATCACAATGCCAAAAACGATTAGTCCAACGACAGTGGCAAGAACGTACTTGAAGAATTCTTTCATTGTATTCTATATTAGAGTTTGTGATTCTATCCTATCAATGATATGACAAAGGTAAAAAAATTAATTCATATTCCCTACTTTTTTCTTACATAATTTATTAAAAATGGCTTTTTTCATGGTTTTGTGACTTATCTTTCTTACTTTTGTCATGTCAATCAGATTTCTTCAGATATGAGAAAGGCTATTATCATGGGGGCTTCTTCTGGTATAGGACAGGAGGTCGCCCGTTTATTGTTGGCGGATGGATGGCTGTTGGGCATCGCCGCTCGTCGTCAGGAAGCTTTGGAGAATATCCGCGCGGATTATCCGGGGCAGGTGGTAACAGCTCAGATAGATGTTACTGCCGAAGATGCCCCCACCCGTTTGTTGGAGCTCATCGAGCAAAGGGGTGGGGTAGACCTATACTTTCATGCTTCTGGCATCGGGAAGAAGAACCCGCAGTTGGACCCGTCTGTAGAATTAAATACGGTCAGGACCAATGCCTTGGGGTTCACGAGGATGATAGATACCGTATTTAATTATATGGCATCTCATTCTCAGTCCGTTGTTTCCCAAGGGAAAGCCGACGCTCCTTCTCATGATTACCAGATTGCTTGTATATCTTCCATAGCAGGAACCCAAGGGCTGGGACCTGCCCCGTCGTATAGCGCAACCAAAGCTTTTCAGAACACGTACATCCAAGCGTTGGAGCAGTTGGCCATCAGTCGCCATATAGATATCCGGTTCACGGATATCCGTCCAGGCTTTGTAGATACCGACTTGCTCAAAGGAGGGCATTATCCCCTGCTGATGGACAAGCGTCAGGTGGCACGCGAGATAGTGAAGGCAATCAATAGACGGGAACATGTCAGGGTGATCGACTGGAGATACCGCGTCATGACCCGACTCTGGCGTTGGATCCCTCGTGCTCTCTGGAGACATTTCAACCTGCTCGGAGACCAAAGGGCAAAGTGATCAGGTCAAATGCCCGACCTGTATGCCCTCTGCTCGTTATTCCTTTAGGTATCTCTTGTAAACTTTCGCAATCCTTTCATATCCTGTCCCACAGGGATGAAGTCCATCTTTGGTGAAGCATGACATGTCAATCTTCCCATTCTTATCGGTGAGCACGGACGTGCAGTCGACGAGATCGGTTCGCCCATCCGTCTTTAACTTCTTCTCGATCAGGTCGTTGATAGCCTTCACGCGTTCTTCCCCGTTGGCTCTTGGATAAATTTTGACGACGTGGATGCGTGCTTTAGGTTGCAGTTGGCGGATTCTTTCAACTAACCAGATAACCCCATCGGCAATATCTTCATTGCTGTTCAATCCAATATTGTTGGTACCTGCCATCAGGAAGATATGCTGAGGAGTGATCCCATCCAGTTCTCCGTGATAGAAACGCCAGGCGATGTTCTCTATTCGGTCCCAGCCAAACCCAAGGTTTGTTACCGTTCTCTTGCCAAACAGTTTTTTCCACGACTTGTCTCCACGGTGCAAAGTGGCATGCTTGGGCTCGCCCGACCAGTAGTGGGTGATGGAGTTGCCAATCATGACGACATCAGGATTCACGCAACGGTTGCGCTCCATGACCTCTACATGGCGCAGATAGCCCATGTAAGAAGGATAGTCACGGAATTGCCTGACGGGCAAGAACTGACTTAATGGATGGTAGTCAATGATCTCTTCGATCTTTTTCTGATAAGCATCGGCATAATACCGCATCCCGATGTCATTGGCATGGAGCCCATCCACCTGCGTGTCCATGTCTTTCATCATGCCAATCTCATCTTGGGAGAGGTAATAGATATGCTGATAGCCAGAGGCCTGCAACCGTTGGAAGGTTTCTTTTAATTTCTGGTTCAATGACTCTACCTTCTTTAAGTAAGAGCCATCCCCGAGGAAGGAATATCCGTCATGTTCCGTAAAGAGGATTGGGGCGTCGTTCTTGCTGCGCAGGATCTTCATTCCCCTCAGGATCCTTGGCATGATACTATCTGGCTCATCGATATTGGGAAGACAGTCGATGATATACATCTTGGCATCTATTTGGCTCAGGATGTTGAACATCGCATCCTCTAATCTCCCATTGCCAGAGAATGCAAGATTATAGACAGGCATGTCTAACCGCCGCTGCAATAGGTTCGTCCAGCAAAGACCTGGTCGGGAGGCTGAGGCCCCCTGTGCAATGGACGTGCCATAGACGACAATAGGCTTCTCTTGTGGCAAAGGCTCGAAGAAAAAAGTGCTGCCAGCAGGCACCCCGATCTTCATGCTGGTCACTGTATTATATAAAGGTAGGTAAAGGCGGTATTCAAATCCCTGACTGGCATTGACAGGAAGGCGGTTGTAAGGGAACGTGATCGTATCCGTTGTCGCATTTCCGAAGTTAAACCGTAAGGGACAGGCGCACCAACTGACTTTCCCGTTTTTGTCGGAGCAGTAGAGGTCGATGCCGCTTTTCGCCAAGTATGCCACATTGTTCAATGACTTGCCCTCGTTGACCGTATACTTGACTGTGATCTGCGGGGCATTGGTAAAGAAGCTGACATAAAGCCCTGCACTGTTATTGGAAAGGTTCCATAGAGCAGGTCTTACCTTGTCCTTAAACTGGTCGGGAAGCCGGTGATAGTTGTCTTTCATGTCCTGGTTCCAGCCTCGTCCCGATATGTAGGCTGTGTCGCCGCCAATGGGACTGTACCATTTTATCTGTGCGTTGATAGTTGAGACACAGAGAATGAATGCGAATAAAAAGATTAGTTTCTTCATTTTCATATCAGTTTTGATGGATGATTAATGTTGTAGATCGTATAATGACCCTGCAAAGGTAATCATAATTGTTTCATCCGCAAAATATTCTTACCCTATTTCTGTGCCTTGTGCAATGATGAAAGAGCAAATCATAGGATTTCTTTCCGCTTTTTCCCTCTTAGATGAGGAACCTGAAGAAAAAGTAATGGAAAAATTTGGAGATTTGGATTTTTTGCCTTACCTTTGCAACCGCAATTCGCAATGGTACCTTGGCCGAGCGGTTAGGTAACGGTCTGCAAAACCGTGTAGAGCAGTTCGACTCTGCTAGGTACCTCTCAGAAAGAGTCGCAGCAGGTTGGTCGCAACAGGCTGCGGCTTTATTTTTTGGAAATTCTGGCAAAGTTTAATGCATAAAAAATGTGTAACAGATAATCACCTGCTACACACTTCGCAACGAACTGATTCATTCAACTCTCTAATCTTATTCTTTCTCAGATTTGATTCCTATGGAGCATATCCTCAATCGTTATAGCCCCAAAGAAAAATAAACCTGCAATCATCATTACATAAGCCATATCATTGCCCTCCTTGCACCTTCGTGCCTGTTATCCAAAATGCTCGCTCTTGGCTTCGGACCTCAGTACTAACCCTTTCCATTCAGTCCTCAGCTTTAAGCTCGCATAAGCCATTATGCAATAAGCATGCCAATATGGGAGCTCTGTGCCATTATTGCACGCTCTTTAATCCTTTTTAAAGATGCTTCCCTTTATTTCTCCTTATTGTAGCAGTGGGGGCGATGGTCTTTTTTCATTCCCCTTTTCTTCATCAATTGGTCATGCAAGGCGCATCCTGCACACCCCGCACAAGGATCATGAATGGACTTAAAGGCATCTATGACTTTCTTCACTACATAAAGAAAGGCAAGAAGAAGAATGATAATGATGAGAATATACTGAATACCTATCATATGTTGTCCCTTTCACTTTTTTGGAGCAAATTTAACGGAAAATATTGGAATGACCAAGGGTAGGGAAGGAAAAGGACAAAAAAAATTGAGTGTTCAATGCACTCAATCCTCCCCAACGGCGCCTGTTGCAGACTATTCTGCAAATCAGGCTTTTATCATCCGTTATCCAAACTCTCTAATTTACAATCTTATACCTTTTACCAATACCTGCTATCCTCAATCTTCCACCTTCACTAACACCTTTTCGTTATCCCTCTTTTACCTTTTCTTATCCTATTGATCTTTTATCACTTTAAACCTTAAAAACAAAAAAATACTTTCTTCGAATAACTTTTATACCTCTCTATCTTTATCCTTACTTCTTTTCACCTTCACTAATACCTTGTCATCCCTGGCAATCTTCAACCTTATGACTTACCTATTCAAGTCAACTTGATAACTATTACTTATCTTTTGACGTTGCAAAGGTAGGCAAATATCGATAACCCGGCAAGTATTTCTGCGCCAAAATCAAGGGAACCTATGCTTTTATTGACCTATATCAAGGATTGTGTGCGCGTGCACATAAAATATCTAAGGTTCCGATTCATGGTTGAAGACATTTTTTGCGAGCCCCCCCTCACTTGTTTCCTTATAGAGGGAAGGGATGTCATGCCCTGTTTGTTTCATGACACGCACGACTTGGTCGAAGGATACGCGATGTTTCCCATCGGAAAAAGCAGCGTATAGATTAGAGTCCAATGCCCTGGTCGCGGCAAATGCATTACGTTCTATACATGGGATTTGGACGAGTCCGCATACTGGGTCACAGGTCATCCCAAGGTGATGCTCAAGTCCCATCTCCGCAGCATATTCTATTTGGTCGGGACTGCCACCGAACAACTGGCAGGCAGCGGCTGAAGCCATGGCACAAGCTACCCCCACTTCTCCTTGGCATCCTACGTCAGCCCCGGAGATAGAGGCATTTTGCTTGACAACATTCCCAAAGATACCAGCTGTTGCGATTGCATGCAGGATGCGTGTGTCACTGAAGTTGTGCGTTGGAGTTCTGCCCCGG
>CAJLYG010000146.1 GCA_905210845.1 uncultured Prevotella sp. | reverse complement strand
AAAAAAAGAGTCGACGTCGTCGACTCAAAAAAAGAACGCCGTCGTCGTCGCCGATGAGATTTTTAATTTTGGTTTTTATTCTTTTAAGCCCACGAAAAATGGCGCGCGTGGCGGCGGTGCGGGCGGACATGTGGACAGGGGTCTTGTTACTTTGCCAACGGAGAATGCGAAGGGCAGTGAGGGGCGCGATCGCTCTCAGTCCGGACCGTCCCCGCCCGGTTGCAGGAGGTCATCTCCTGCCTTGCGAAAGGTCATCGGTTAGCGCCTGAAAGGTCATGGATTAGCCTCTGAATGGTTATCTCCCGTCAGGCAAAAGGTCACCTTTTCGCGCATCGTTCTTTGACATGTTTACTTCAGATACTGCATCATGAGGATTCTGCCTGGCCAACCAGCCCCGCCATGGTCGAAGCCACTGAGCTCGTGGATGGGAATCTCTGAGTTGCCGATACCTTCGAGGACAGCTTTCAGGTAAAGGTTTTCCTCATAGCGTCCCATCTGCTCCAACTTCCTGTCGCCGGTGATCAGGACGAGTCTTGTGTTGAGCTTGCGGACATTGTTCAGCGGGGCGTACTTGTCTACGATCGGGGACGTGAATGAGATACCTCTCTCCCGGCGTATCGAGAGAAATGCAAAATAAAACATGTTTTATTTTCATTTCCGAGGTGCAGCGTAGCTTCTGAAAAGGTACGACCCTCTTTCTTGATATGTTTGATGCGCCCTTCCCAGACCTCTATCGAGGTGATATTGCGTCAAATTACCAAGTAAAATTGCGTCAAATTGCCAAGTAAAATTGCGTCAAATAGCCAAATCCATGTCGAAAAGCATGGATTATCAATGACTTATGCTTATCTTTGTTGGCGTAACTAAGAGTCGTATGGAATATAGAAGAAGAATAGCAGACCAATTATTAAAGGAACAATTGGACGGAATGGGCTGGAGTGTGACGCTGTCGTACATCTAAGGAATGGGGCTTATGGCTTGGTGGAGATTAAATTGGGAGGAGATCGGCTCATAGAGGAAGGTGCAAAGAATCTTTGTAAGTTAGAGAGCCTGATCGATACGACCCGGATGAAAGCACCGTCGTTCAAGATGATCCTTGTTGGCGTAGGCCCTTATGCTTATCAACGTACTGATGGGGTGCTTGTCGTACCAGTCGGTTGTCTGAAGGAATGAGCGTTGATACGCTTGAGAACCCTAACCTTCTGAAACAATTCACCATAAAAAATGGGAGCGACAATGATCGCCCCCAACCAACACAAAAACTAAACTAGACTTAACTAATGTAATACAAAGAATTTCCCAACCCCCTTTATTACGGCTGCAAATTTACAACTAATTCGGGAATGTCAGTCGGAAAATATGTTAAAGTTTCATGGCTGACTTCATTTTTAGAGGGCATTGGCTTTATTCAGTAATAAATTGTCCAATATAACCATGGCAGCCATTGATTCTACGATGGGAACAGCCCTTGGCAGGACACAGGAGTCGTGACGGCCCCTTGCCTTCAAGGTAGTAGGATTGCCTTCCAGGTCGACCGTGTTCTGCTCCCGAAGCAAGGTTGCCACGGGCTTGAAAGCCACTCGGAAATAAATGTCCTGGCCGTTGCTGATCCCCCCTTGGATCCCTCCGCTGTGGTTTGTGAGGGTAGTGATCTTCCCATCTTGGTTGGTAAATACATCGTTTTGCTCGCTTCCCCGTGCGGATACTCCGCTGAAGCCTTCTCCATACTCGAATCCTTTCACCGCATTGATACTGAGCATGGCAGCCCCTAACTGGGCATGGAGCTTCCCGAATTCCGGTTCTCCCAATCCCACCGGGCAGCCTTTGATGACACAGGCGATCACGCCTCCGATCGTGTCCCCATCAGCTTTTACCTTCATGATCAAGGACTCCATCTCCTTGGATTTTCGCTCGTCGGGGCAGCGTACCGGGCTCTCTTCCGTCTTGCTGAGGTCGTATAGGTGGTAGTCGCGGTCTAACGCAATGTCACCCACCTGTGAGGTGTACGCTTGGATGGAGATCCCTTCTTTCCTCAATGCCAACTTTGCCAAGGCACCGGCAACGCATCTGCTGATGGTGATCCGTGCCGATGACCGCCCGCCACCTCGATGGTCACGGATTCCGTATTTGGAAAAATAGGTGTAATCAGCATGGGAAGGGCGAAACAGGCACCTCATGTTCTCGTAATCCTGGGAGTGGGGGTTGGTGTTCCTGATGATGAAGCCGATCGGGCAACCTGTCGACTTGCCTTCAAAGATGCCGCTCAAGAACTCCACATGGTCAGGCTCTTTCCTGCTGGTGGTAAGAAGGCTCTGACCTGGGCGGCGACGGTTCAACTCACTTTGGATGAACTCCATGTCGATGTCGATGCCGGCAGGATAGCCATCGACAACGCCGCCAATGGCTTCCCCATGACTTTCCCCGAAAGTTGTCAGGGTGAATATGTTACCAAACGTATTTTTCATTGACTGACCTGATTATTTTCCACAATGTCCGCAGCAATCACCTTCCTCACTGTTGCAACCGCCGCAACCTCCGCCACAGTCACCACAACTGCCGCCACAGCCTCCGCCTTCTCCGTTCAGCTGGTTGATCATCTGCTGGATTTCCTCATTCGTTGCCTCACGACTTTCTACGACATGGCCTACAAAATGGAGCTGCTTGCCTGCCAGGGGATGGTTGAGATCGACCTTCACTTTCTGGTCGCCCACCTCCAACACTCTGCCCATGAAGCGGTTGCCATCCTCGTTTTGCAGGGGGATGATGGCATCCTTCACGATATGCTGCCCATCGAATTTCCCGTTGATGCAGAAAATCTCACGGTCCAGGTCGATGACACGGGAAGGGACGTATTCCCCATAGGCATCCTTCTCGTCTAAGACAAAGTCAAACGCTCCGTCCTGTTCAAGCGGAAAGATGGCCTGCTCGAATGCGGGAAGGGTGATCCCCATGCCACTGATGAAAACAAAAGGCTTGCTTGCCGGAGCTTCCTCGATAAAGTCTGACGCGCCGTCAGCAACTGTATAGAGCTTGTAAGCCACGGCTATGTACTTGTTGGGTGCTTTTTCCATATTTCTCTTTCATTTATGAATTATGCAGGCAAAGGTACAAAAAAATCTCCAATGCCACAAATGATCCCATTATAATATGTGTCAAGGCGGATGGAGCAGGAGGAACTTTCAGTCCTTAAATGGTATTTTGACATAAGTCAAGAAATGAAAGGAAATCGGTATTTATACTTTCAAATTGTTGCGTTTGTAGGGATGAACGCTTATCTTTGCATTGTCAATCAGACAAAAGGATAATAACAAACATGGGCTCTCAACACAAGCCCTTATTAAAAAGAAAGGTAAAAAGATGAAAAAGATTGTTTTGACATTGGTTGCATTGCTGAGCTTAACGTCAGTATTTGCAGATGAGGAGAAGACAAATGCCGTCAATTACGTTCAGGCATACAACATGAACGTGAACATGGACAAGCTGGCATCGTATCTGGAACTCTCTATGGATCAGGCAGAGGCAGTGGAAGACGTACACAAGACTTTCTGCGCTGACATGATGAATGCAGCAACTGCATCGAAGGATGAGCGCCAGAATATGCTGAACAAGGCTGTGGTCAAGGACTTGAAGTATATGCACTCTATTCTGGATAATGATCAGTACCGTAAGTACCTGACCGTCCTGAATGCTACGCTCAACAACCGCGGCATTCAAGTCAACGCAAAATAATATATAAGAGAGAATAAGTCAAGAGACTGCTGGCTTCTTATCAGGAGGTCAGCAGTTTTTTTTATTCCTTCCCTTGAAATCTTTTGGGAGTATCGGGTATTTTTATTATTTTTGCGACATGAGAAAAACGGTCGCCATGATACTACTAACCATGATCGCCCTATTCACCTATGGTCAGAATGCACGTCTTTCCAAGATGTCGTCTTGGGTTAGGGCACTCACCCTTGAGCAGAAGTCGGGTGGGCGCAGGATGGCATGGGGCAGGACGGTTCGTCCGCATCGGGAGCTATGTGCCTTTGTCCGTGCGGAATCGGAGCGTTCTCTCTTGGATCATGATTGCCGTGTCATGGCTCGCTTCGGGGATATCTACATCGCGAGTATTCCCATTGACAGGCTCCCGTCCTTGTCTGCCGACCAAAGGGTATTGCGTATTGAGGCAAACCAGCCTTGTCGTGTGCAATTGGACTCTGCCGCCTTTGAGGTAGACGGTGCCCCAGCCTACCAGGGGATATCACTGCCCCAGGCCTATACGGGGAAGGGCGTTGTGGTCGGCATTCAGGATATCGGCTTCGACCTGACTCATCCCACTTTCTTCGATTCCACTGCCACCCACTATCGGATACAGCGGATATGGGACCAGCTTTCCACGGATAGGGTGGGAAGCCGTTATTACGTTGGGAATGACTATGAGGGACAAGATGCGGTGCTCGACTATGCCCATTCCCGCGATGGGTATATCATGTCGCATGGTACCCACACCTCTGGTATCGCGGCAGGCAGCGGGTATCAGTCGCCTTATCGGGGGATCGCGTTCGAGAGTGATATCTGCTTGGTTGCCAATGCCACCAGCAACAATGCATCGTTGGTTGACTCCGCGGATTATTATAAGTACACAACGGCGACCGATGCCTTAGGTTTCAAGTATATCTTTGATTATGCCCAAAGTGTCGGCAAGCCCTGCGTGATCTCCTTTAGTGAGGGAGCAACGGATGATTTCTATGGTGATCATCAGTTGTTCTATGCCGTCTTGGACAGTTTGGTAGGACCCGGACGGATCCTTGTTTCATCAGCAGGCAACCAAGGAAGGCTGAAGACTTATTTCCGGAAGCCGGTTGGGGTGGAGTCGAAAGGGACGTTCGTCTATACGTATGGCAAGCAGTTGGCTGTTTACCTGAAAAGCAAAAGTCCATTTACCTTGCGCCTGAAGTTATATGAAGAGCAGAAAACGGACACGATATCCATGCCCTCTTCCCAGCTCTTTTCCTATGCCGACTCGCTCTATCGGGATACTCTCTACGTGGGTTCCGTTCCTTATGTTATCCTGATGACGGGCTATCCTTCCTGCTATGATCCAGAGGACTTAGCGTATGAGGTGGTCGTGCAGGGCCCGTCGAGGTTGGGATTTGATGTCCCCGTGTCCTTTGAGGTGGTGGGATCAGACGCGGAGGTCGAGGCCTACCAGGTCGTCGGCGAGTGGACGACCCAAGCGAAGGATGCCACTTTAGATGCAGGGGAGTACAACCATGGCATCCTCAGTCCTGGGGCAGCCCCAGCTGTCGTGTGCGTCGGGGCAACGGCTTACCGCACCCAGTTCACGAATTACAAGGGGAAAGTCGTGCACTTCGATGGCGGGAAGGCTGGACTGCGCTCCGTTTATTCCTCCGTGGGACCCACGTTTGACGGACGGGTCAAACCGGATGTGATGGCCCCGGGCATGAATGTCATTTCTTCCTTCAACAGTTATTTCTTGGAGAAGAACCCCCAGACGACGGAACTGGAGTCGAATGTCGCGCATTTCGATTACAACGGGCGTGTCTATGGATGGTCTGCCGGTTCTGGAACGTCGATGTCAACGCCAGTCGTGGCGGGCGCGATCGCTCTCTGGCTGGAGGCCAATCCCAGCTTAACCCCGGCGCAGGTGAAGGAGGTCATCCAACGGACAGCAACCCATCCCGTGGATTCCCTTTCCTATCCGAACAATGAATATGGATATGGGCAGATCGATATCTACCGCGGTCTGTTGGATATCCTGGGCGTTACCGGCATCAAGGGGATCTCCACGTCACAGCCTGCCCTCGTCAAGATACGGGTATTGCCAGGCAGGCGGGTTGGCATCTCGCTTCCGGAAATCCCTCGCCAGGGGCTGACGGTATCCGTGTATGCCACGTCCGGTGCGCTGTTGAGGCAGCAATCATGGAGAGATACCACTACCTTGGAACTCGACCTTGGCATGCTCCCTGCCGGGGTATATATCGTCCAGGTGAATGGAGGCAAGCGGGAGCTCACTGGGTCTACGATCATAAGGATTTAACCAAATTAGTAATAAATATGAGAAAAACAGTTATTTCATTAGCTTTATCCCTGATGTGTTTGTCAGGATGGGCACAAAGTACTTATCAGCCTACAGAAGAGAACCTGAAGGCACGTAAAGAATTCCAGGATGAGAAGTTCGGTATCTTCCTGCACTGGGGACTCTATTCCATGATGGGCAATGGAGAATGGGTGATGAACAACAGGAACATCAATTACAAAGAGTATGAGGTGCTGGCTCAGACGTTCTATCCTTCCCATTTCGATGCGGACAAATGGGTGGCTCAGATCAAGGCAAGTGGCGCCAAGTACATCACGATCACGTCAAGGCACCATGACGGGTTCTCCTTGTTCAAGACCAAGACCAGCGACTACAATGTGGTGGATGGAACTCCTTTCAAGCGGGATATCATCAAGGAATTGGCGGAAGCATGCCGGAAGCAGGGCATCAAGCTCCACCTGTATTACTCCCATTTGGACTGGCATCGCACTGATTATCCCTTGGGAAGCACGGGAAGGAAAGTGGGACGGCCAACCGACCAGCAGAACTGGAAGAGCTATTACAATTTCATGAACACTCAGCTGACGGAACTGCTGACCAACTATGGACCGATTGGATGTATCTGGTTTGATGGATGGTGGGATCATAACCAGGACGCCAAGCCGTTTGACTGGGAATTGGAGAACCAGTATCGCCTCATCCATAAGCTGCAGCCAGCTTGCTTGGTGGGCAACAACCATCACGTCACCCCATTCGACGGGGAGGACATCCAGTTCTTCGAGCGCGATCTGCCCGGCGAGAACAAGGCTGGCCTTTCTGGCCAGGATGTCAGCAAGTTGCCATTGGAGTCTTGCCAGACCATCAATGATAACTGGGGATTTGATATCACGGACAACAGGTATAAGTCGACGAAACAACTGATCCAGATGTTAGTGGGCGCTGCCGGCAGGAACTCCAACCTGTTGCTGAACATCGGTCCGGAACCGGGCGGCGAACTCCCTCAGCGAGCTGTTGAGCGGATGAAGGAAATGGGAACATGGCTGGCTAAGTATGGGGAGACCATCTATGGCACACGTGGTGGCGTGATCGAGCCTCATGAGTGGGGCGTTAGCACCCAAAAGGGAAATAAACTGTATATCCATATCATGAACCTGCAGGATTCCAGCTTGTTCATTCCTTTGAAAGCGAAGATCAAGAAAGCCAAGGCGTTCGATGGCGGCAAACCGGTTTCCTTCACCAAGAGTGGAGCAGGGTACACATTGAACCTGCCCGGCATTCCCAAGGACATCGACTATATCGTTGAGCTCACGCTTTGACCCAGGTGTCCTTTGATGGGGGAGAATGGGGATTTTTGTTCAGAAAATCTCCATTTTTCTTTGTATATTTACCAAGTTGATGTATCTTTGCCGCGATTTAGTCGAAACCTATATAAATATAGATAAGGTATGAAAAAGATTCGTTTAATGATGATGATGATGCTGACCGCAATGCTTGTCTCCTGCGGTACGACATCTACGGTGCCCATCACGGGGCGCAAGCACACGTTGCTGGTTTCAGACGAACAAGTCTTAAGCCTGAGCAACCAGGAGTACACCAAATACATGAAGACGGCCAAGGCATCAACGAATGCTGCGAATACGGCCATGGTGAAAAGGGTAGGTACCCGCCTGGCAAATGCTGTTGAGACCTATCTGAAGAATAACGGCATGGCATCTGAGTGCAAGAACTTCAACTGGGAGTTCAACCTTGTGCAGGACAAGAGCGTGAATGCGTTCTGCATGCCTGGCGGTAAGATCGTCGTGTACGAAGGCTTGCTCCCGGTAACTAAGGACGAGGCATCCCTTGCTATCGTGCTCGGCCATGAGATTGCCCATGCCGTTGCCAAGCATTCCGCCGAGCAGATGTCCAAGCAGATGCGGCAACAACCATACTTCCTTTCAGAAAATACAGCTTTT
>CAJLYG010000145.1 GCA_905210845.1 uncultured Prevotella sp. | reverse complement strand
TATCGCGGCCGCCATTCACCATGACATCCCCATCCACGAGTATGCTCCCTTAAAAATCAAGATGGCCATCACCGGGCAAGGGCAGGCAAGCAAGGAGCAGGTAGCGGGGATGCTGCAACGCCTCCTCCATCTTGACGACAAGGACATGCCGAAATTCAAGGATGCCACCGATGCCTTGGGGGCTGCTTACTGTCACTTCTTGCAAATGGGACGGCCCACCTCACAAGTTTCTTATCATGGTTGGAAAGATTTTATCAATAAGAACCAAAACAGAGTATGCAATATCAAAAAATCATAGAGGTTAAGGATGGCGTGCCAAGAATGCCGGAATGGAGAATGGCAGAGCCTGTCAACTTCCTATTAAACGATGGGGAGCACATAGCCATCGTAGGTCCAAACGGCGGAGGAAAGTCATTACTCGTAGACATGATCATCGGCAGGCACCCGCTCCTGAGGCAGGATCCCTTTTACGACTTTTCACCCAGCACGGTGGAATTGGTATCAGACAATATCAAATACATCACGTTCCGCGACAGTTATGGTGGTGATACAGACAAGACTTATTACCTCCAGCAACGCTGGAACCAGCAGGAGATCAGCGAGGACACGCCAACGGTAAAGGAGATCTTGGAAGAAGCCTACCAAATGGCGGGAAAAGACACGGCTGAACACCGCCAACTGCAACAACATCTCTATGATCTCTTCCATTTGGAATCCCTTCTCGACAAGTATATCATCCTGCTCTCCAGTGGAGAGCTCCGGAAATTCCAGCTCACACGTGTCCTGCTCTCCAATCCGCGCGTACTGATCATGGACAATCCGTTTATCGGCTTGGATGTGGAGACACGCAACCAATTGAAGGTCTTGCTCAAGACCCTGAGCAAGGAACGTGCCTTGCAGATTATCCTGGTCCTCTCGAAATCCGACGATATCCCCGACTTTATCACGCATGTCGTAGAGGTACATGACAAGAAAGTGGAGCCTAAGGTAACGCTTCCAGAATACATTGCGCATCGAAAGCCGATCCCTGGCCATGTGCTCAGCAAGGAAAAAGAACAAGCCATCCTCGACCTGCCCTATCCGAAGGAGGAATACCATGCACAGGAAATCGTCAAGATGAACAAGGTGTCCATCCGATATGGAAAGCGTACCATTCTAAAAGACCTCGATTGGACCGTCAATTGCGGGGAGAGATGGGCTTTAAGTGGACAGAATGGCGCGGGGAAGTCTACCTTGCTCAGTTTGGTCTGTGCCGACAACCCCCAGAGCTATGCCTGCGATATCGCCTTGTTCGGCAACCCAAGAGGGAGCGGTGAGAGCATCTGGGACATCAAGAAGCATATCGGATATGTATCGCCGGAAATGCACAGAGCCTACCAAAAGGATATCCCCGCTATCAAAATTGTTGCCAGCGGACTGACAGACGCGGTGGGATTGTATTTCACCCCAACGGAAGAACAATACAAGATATGCCGATGGTGGATGGGCATCTTCGGATTAGAAGGACTCGAAGACCGCACCTTCTTGAAACTGTCAAGTGGGGAACAACGCCTCGTGCTCCTCGCTAGGGCCTTTGTCAAGGATCCTGAGTTGCTGATCTTGGACGAACCCCTCCATGGACTTGACAATACAAACCGGCGACTGGTCAAGGACATTATCGAGACTTTCTGCAAACGGAAGAACAAGACCATGATCATGGTTACCCATTACAAGGAAGAACTGCCCAACTGCATTGACCACAGTCTCTACCTGATCAAGAACGAAGAAAACAAGAAATGAGATGAGAAAACTACTGCTTCTGTCCATCGGATTCCTGCTGTCAATGACACAAGCATCGGCTCAGGCCGTTTATCAGGAAATCCTCAAAAGCTCAAAAGAAGGAGCCCGGAACGAGAAACTCGGCCTGACGACACGGCGCATCTATCAATTTAAGGTAGATGGACTGGAGTATATGCTGCGAAAGACCCGAGTGGAAATGCCGGATAGCTCGATGAACAGGATAGACAGGCAAGCTTATGCGCTGTACGAGTTCATCCACCAATATATGCGGCAGTTATCCAATGCCGTCAAGGAGAAAGACAAGGAATCGATACGGCAACGGTACAAGAACGCATCTTTGACCCATTCCATGTTCCACGACATGGACCAAGACCTCGTCATGTCTTACGTCAACAGGAAAGATTACATGACACCGTTTTCTTTAGACACAGACTGGGTACAAGCTTTGTCCCAAGTCAAGGAAATCCAGAGTAAGAGCAGCACGAAATAAAGAAAGGAATCTGCCCATGGTTATTTCAGCTTTACAAATAGATGTGGCATCCCATCGTCCGATGGAAAATATCACGAGGATTGACATGGCGGTCAATGCCCTGCCCGCGAGCACCGACCTCATTGTCTTGCCGGAAATGTTCTCGACAGGCTTTATCACGGAACCGAAGGGCATTGCCGAGCCTGCTGACGGTGAAACCTTGCAATGGATGAAGGCAACCGCGCGGAAGAAGGACGCTGCCCTGGTAGGTAGCCTGTCCGTGAAAGCGGGAGACAAATACGTAAACCGTTGCTTTTTCGTCCAGCCCCATGGAGAAATTACGACCTATGACAAACACCATCTCTTTTCTTATGGGGGTGAAAACCGACACTATACACCCGGTAAGGATAGGGTCATCGTCACTTACAGAGGTGTGAGGATACTCCTTCAAATATGCTATGACCTGCGGTTCCCCGTATTCAGCAGGAACCACTCCGATTATGATGTGGCTGTCTATGTAGCCAACTGGCCAACCTCCCGCATTTCCGCATGGAATACCTTATTGAAGGCAAGGGCCATTGAAAACCAATGTTATGTGGTAGGATGCAATCGCATCGGAAAGGACGAGCATTGCACGTATAATGGGAATACCCAAATCATTAATCCCTATGGAGAAACCATCGCTCATTGTGCAGACCATACTGCAGGGGTGGCAACAGCAGAAATAGACATGAATGCGCTCCTTGCATTCCGCCAGAAGTTTCCCGTCCTTCAGGACGCCGACTCATCCTCCTTCTCCCGATGACCCCATAAATTCAAGAACCAATCACTGTTCAATAGCCATTTTGAGACCAACAGGACGGTCGCATTGGCCACAATAATCCATAACAAACATATTAAAATCTTAATTACCATTAGCAAATTACTTTTTAGTGAATAAATGTCTTTCAATCAAATAGTTGATTGTATAGGTTCTACAAAGGTAACGAAAAATCAGGACATCGCCAAATATTTGTACATATTTATGCGCATATTACCAAGTATTAAGGAATAAAAGGTAATTTTTAGTGATTAAGGAGCGACGTCGAGGTAAAAGCACGCAAAAGCGAAGGTCCTATAGGGGCGGTCATGACTAAAAGCAGGAGACGACCTCGCGCCTTCTTATAGATGACCTTTTGCGTCCTGATAGATGACCTGATAAGAGACAGGAGCTTACCTTTTAGGAGGCAAAAGATAAGCTCCTGCTTTTTGGTTGGGAGGCACTTGCTTTTTGGTTGGGAGGCACTTGCTTTTTGCTTAAGAGGCAGGGCTATCCCAAGTATTTTTTCAGGCACCGGGCATGGATATTATGGCGGATCTTATTCAGGCTTTTCTCCCGGATCTGGCGGACCCTTTCCCGTGTCAGGTCATACTTGGATCCGATCTCTTCCAGTCCTTCCTCTTTCCTTCCCAATCCGTAATAATCCTTGAGGATGTTGATTTCCTTATTGGTCAGGGAATCCCTCAGGACATCTTCCAGGTCCTTTGCCATGGACTCATGCTCAGACTCCTTGTCAGGAGCGAACTCATCGCCAGAGCTCATCATATCGCTGACACGGGTTTCAGAATCATCTGTGACGGGCGCATCAATGCTGACCTGATGGTTATCCGCGTCCATGGCCTTCCGCACCTTATCCTCATCAATTCCGGAGATATCCGCCAACTCTTCAGCTGATGGCTGACGCTGATGCTCCTGCTCAAACTTAGCAATCTCCTGGTTTAACTTTGACAAGGTACCCGCTTGGTTCATGGGCAGGCGCACCATACGTCCCTGGTCCATGATGGCACTGCAAATAGCCTGGCGTACCCACCATACAGCATAGGATATGAACTTAAATCCACGCGTATCATCATATCGTTCAGCGGCCTTTACCAAGCCGATATTACCTTCATCGATCAAATCTTCAAGAGGAATGCCATAATGTTGGTATTGTTTAGCAACAGAGACGACAAAACGCAGGTTGCCTAATATCAACTTATTCTTTGCCTGTTCAGCCTTCTGTCCACCCTCGTGAATCTCCCTTGCCAAGTCTACTTCCTCGTCAGGAGAAAGCATAGGCAAGCGGGAGATATCTGTCAGGTACCTTCCTAAAGACTGGTCACCGCGATTGGTTATCGACTTTAAAATTCTCAGTTGTTTCATCATAATCTATTCATCTCCTTCTTGCAAGAGGGAAGATAGCAAAAAGCGTGCCTGACTCAACGCTTTTCATAAACATCCAATTGCCTTGACATCTCGTCATAGCCATATTGGATAATCTCGCTCCCCTTATCAAAGTCGAACAAGCTGAACTGGTTCATGGGCACATTGGCACAAATGTCAGGCGGTGTGAGCCGAATGGCCATCTGCGTATTGTTCTGTACAGACAGGCGTGCGACCCGCAATGCCATTGTCATATAGTTCTCTGAGAACTGGAATTTCAGGAAAGGCAGTTTATGAAGGATACTGTCTTCCGCTTCCGTTTGTGCCCGGTGGGGCTGCAGGTAAGTGGAGAAGGGCTGGTTATCAGGAGCGCTCACATTGACAGCAACCAAGAGATCCCCTCGCTGGCGCCTGACCCTGTCGAGGGGCAAGGTGTTATGCACGCTACCGTCCACATAGATGTGGTCGCCATCGCTCACCGGCTTAAAGAAACAAGGGATGGAAATGGAAGCCCGGATGGCATGTTTCAGCAAGCCATCCGCAAACACTTTCTCCTTACCGCTGACCACATCTGAAGCACAACAGCAAAAAGGGATCGGCAATGCTTCGATCAGGACATCGCCGATGAGCTCATCCAACAGGCCCATGAGCCTGTCGCCACTCGCCACATGGTCAAGGCCAATGGAGATATCAATCAACGACAAGATCTCTTTCTTGTTGGTCCTTAGGATCTTATCCTTTGTCTCCTGCAGCTTTCCTGCAGCAAACAACCCACCCACAAGTGCGCCCATCGACGTACCGGCGATAGAAGTGATCCGATAGCCCCTGTCTTGCAGGCAATCGATGGCACCAATGTGCGCATATCCCCGGGCACCGCCTCCGGATAAGACCAAGGCCACATCCTTCGTCTTATGTGGAGCCAGCCAGTCCTGTATTCTTTCTATGACATTCATGTCCACCCTCCTTGTTATGCTGATTCCTATTTCTCAAAATGCTGGTAGTCCTTACATGACTTCCAGCTCCCACCCCATTTAAATCCATGCTGGATAAACAATTGATAACAGAGGTCGGACTTCGTAATCTTGTAAGGGAACTGGGCGTTCCGGTTTACATAAGGACGCCCCTTCTCCGGTGAGACCTTGAGCTTTCCCGATCGCATGACCTTGCAATAAGGATTATATAAGGTGTTGATGTCTACAGCCATTCCCAGGGCATGTTTCGACAGTCCAGCCGCAGCCAAAGTCTTCTTTCTGAAATTGAAACAAGTGGAATTGTTATCTTTCATCGAAGCCTCATCGTCCGCATGGTAATCATCAATGAGACGCATACGCTCGATGGGGTAACGATGCTGGAATAAAGTATGAAAGATCTCTATTAAATCTTGTGCAATGGTCTTGTTGCACACCATCTCCCCTAAAAGGATGTGTCCATGTCCATCATAATGAAGGACTTTCAGGTAGCGCAGCCGGGAACGAGGGACCGTACAGTTAGCCTTATACGAATGCCCTTTCATCCTCGCGAATACCGCATCGGGTATAGGCTCAGATACAAAGCATCGGGACTCCCCGTATTTCTTGATGGTTCCCATACTGACCGACGATCCCGGGCTCCATTGTTCCAACGCCCATATCTCCCGGTCCTCATTGCTGCCATACAGGGACATCACCCCCATCACCCAAACAATAAAGAAGACGATCTTTCTCATACTCTATTCCATCCATTCTCAGGATGCAAAGATAACAAGATTCTCCGAAAAAACAAGGAAAATCTTGTACGAACCATCATTCTCCCTTGTACTCTCTGTAGGGATGGTCTAAGTCGAGATAATCAAAGTTATGCTGTTTCCGCTCTTCTACCGGGGGCAGTTTCATATAATCGCCGTACATCATCTTCAAGTAAGAATCGTAATCGCGGATTCCCATGACGGTCACCCCCTCGAAGGTATAAGGAGCATAAACGCCATCGATCTCCTTGGCAATGATACCCCGAAGACCCACATTATATTCCGCCACCAGCTTACTTTTCTCATAGTCATATCGCAGGCATACCTTGCGGATCTTTCGTTGGATACCATCCATGGTATAGAGTTTCTGAACCAACAAAGGTATCCACGAACTCGGTCCATGCCCATGGCGATAAGGATCCCGATGAACCCAATAGAGCAATCGCTTATAGTATTCATACTGAGTAAAAGACCAATGCTGACCGAACCAATTGTCAGACACCCCGTCCAAGGGGAAGATATCCACGTAGATCCCACCTAAGTAGCTCAGGTGGAAACGCTCTATCAACGTGGTAGAAGCATCCTGCATCTTGCCAAACTGCAAAGGATAATGAGGATCATTCTCTGCACATACAAACTCATAAGGCTTAGGCACCCATTCCTGGCAATGAAGGATCAGCTGTTCATAATCCGGACGGGGCATGACCACGTCCATATCATCATCCCAAGGGATAAAGCCACCATGGCGGACAGCACCCAACAAAGACCCACCAAAAATGCCATAACGAAGATGGTGCTCCTTGCACACGCTGTCAACTATCTGCAAGACGCGTAACATTCTCATCTGAAGAGGACGAATCTCATAATTTGCCATGATCGTAATCGAATAAAATATATGATAGTTTGCAAAGATACATCATCCAACCGAAATCTCCAAAAAAATCAACCAACTCTATTCAAAAATCTGCGAACAGCTCTTCCTTCTCAAGGCACAGGCAAGAAGCAGTAGAGAAAGCGAGCATCCACTCCCCCAGGAAAAACGAAAAAAGTCCGGATGGCTTGTCCGGACTTCCCTCCTATCATAGAAGATTATGCATTCTTGATATAATCAACGATCCATTTCCCGACCTCAGTCGTGCCATACTGCTTACCACCTTCCACTTGAATTTCCGGTGTGCGGACATTGGCATCAAGGCTGGCATCAACTGCTTTACGAACCAAAGCCCCCTCTTCCTTCAAGTTGAAATGCTCAAGTAACATGGCTGCGCTCAGGATCTGGGCAACCGGATTGGCGATATTCTTACCTGCTGCCTGAGGCCAAGACCCGTGTACAGGCTCGAAAAGAGGAGTATGCTCCCCTAAGGATGCAGAAGGCTGCAGTCCCATGCTACCGGTGATGCAACTGGTCTCATCCGTGAGGATATCCCCAAACGTGTTCTCCGTCACGATCACATCGAAGAAACGAGGCTCTGTCAACACGCGCATGGACGCATTGTCGATGAACATATAATCCGTCGTGACCTCTGGATATTGCGGTTCCATCTCCTTGGCAATCTGGCGCCAAAGGCGGGAGGAAGCAAGGACGTTCGCCTTGTCAACAACGGTCAGGTGCTTCTTACGTTTCATGGCAAAATCGAAGGCGACCTTCAGGATGCGCTCAATTTCTGGACGATAATAGATATCTGTATCATAAGCCTTGTCATTATCCTGATATTTCTCACCGAAGTACATACCTCCAGTCAGTTCCCGGATCACGATGAAGTCAGCCCCTTTCAACAATTCATCCTTCAACGGGGACTTATGGAGCAAGCAGTCGAAAGTAGCTACCGGCCGTAGGTTCGCGAAAAGCCCTAATTTCTTGCGCATGGCAAGTAAGCCCTGCTCCGGGC
>CAJLYG010000144.1 GCA_905210845.1 uncultured Prevotella sp. | reverse complement strand
CCTAAAAACAGGTTGCAAGCCCGATAAACACTGGGTTTTGACAACCTGTCAACCTGTTTGCAAAAAAATCACTGTGGACTATAAAAATGTTTTAGAAAAGAAGCCTGCATGGAAGACAACCCGTATATAGCCCCCATTGGATGTTAAATACGGGTTGTTGGACAAAATTGGACTTCTTTTGGACGAAATAGGCACCTCTCATTTGTCGATTATCTCTATTTTTGCAACGACGAAAGGACCTTCATTATCCTTTTTGCAATATAACAAACCTAAATAACGTGTTTATGAAGAAAAACATCTATGATTCTTATCTGACTAAGGTCATGTTAGGGGCGACCTTAACACTTAGTCCATTAGGGGTAGTTGCAAATGTTCCAGATGTAGGCTTCCCATCAAGGATTGCCGCACCCGCGCCCCCTTCAACGATTACAGTCAAAGGAACCATTGCAGACAGTCAGGGTCCTCTGATTGGTGCGACCATTAAAGAAAAGGGAACCACCAACGGAGCCGTCTCCGACATCGAAGGAAACTTCACCATCCAGGTGTCCTCTCCCAATGCCATCTTGGTCATTTCCAGTATTGGCTATGTTCAGCAAGAAGTTAAGGTAGGCTCACAGAAGGTCATCAACATTACCATGAAAGAAGACAATCAGTCGTTGAATGAAGTGGTTGTCGTTGGCTATGGAACGCAGAAAAAGGTGAACCTGACGGGATCAGTTGCAGCCGTGAATGTAGAGAAAGAAATGCAGTCTCGTACAGTTACTAACTTATCAAACGTCCTTTCCGGTATGATGGCAGGTGTTACCGCATTGCAAAGCTCTGGAGCTCCGGGCTCGGATGGTGCTACAGTCCGCATCCGAGGCTTGGGAACATTGAACAGTTCCGCACCTCTTATTATCATTGATGGTATGGAAGGTAATATGGATGCTGTCAATCCTCAGGATGTGGAGTCCATTTCCGTCTTGAAAGACGCTGCCTCCTCAGCAATTTATGGTGCACGTGCTGCCAATGGAGTTGTATTGATTACCACCAAGAAAGGTAAACGTGGCTCTGTAGATGTTAGTTACAGTGGTCACATGTCATTCTTGTCGCCTGCCAATACTTATGATTTCGTTACCAACTATGCTGATTACATGGAGTTGATGAACGAAAGTGCGACGAATAGAGGCTTGTCGGCTTATTTCGCGCAGTCAACGATTGATGATTGGCGTGCTGCCCAAGCCAATCCTAATGGCATTGCGGATTCAGGGTATCCCAATTATGTTGCCTATCCGAATACAGACTGGGAAGACGAGTTGTTCCGTACGAATGTGCTCCAAGACCATACTGTTTCATTGACTGGTGGTAGTGATAAGATCAGGTTCCTGACATCTGCAGGTTATCAGGACAACCCTGGTATTGTCAATAACACAGGTCAGAAGAAGTATATGATACGTACCAACCTGGAAGCCAATCCTACGAAATGGCTGACCGTTGGTATGAATACCTTTGCTTCTCAGGCAGATTTGGATAATTCTCGGTTCTCAGATGCCAATACTTATCTAATGGCAACTAACCCAGGAACCTATACTAAGTATGATGGTTACTATGGGACTTCTGCTGCCAGTGAGGAAAACTCACAAGACAATAATTTGCTTTTCTGGCTTGATCGCGGATTAGGCTATAAGCGCAGTAGTCGTTTCAATACAACGATGTTTTCAAAGGTTAAGTTCCTGAAGCATTTCCAGTGGGATTTCAATTTCAACTATTCCCGTTTGATAACGGAGCAACGGACATGGTTTAATGGTGAAATGGAGAAGATGAATTTCCGTACGGGGCAGATCTCTACGACGAAAACTTCTTTGGACCAGATGTCTGTCAACACCTATAATTATGGCAATTATGCCCGTACGATTGAGGATCTGCTTCACTATGACCAGACTTTTGGCAAGCACGATGTCAGTGCATTGTTGGGTTATCAAGAATACTATTACCGTGCCGATGATGTCTCGACGGGTAAGAAAGGTCTGCCCGACTATACTCTGACGGTTCCAAGTGTGGCTACCGAGATGGTAAGTATAGGGGGTTCTACATCAGATACCTCAACCCGTTCCGTCTTTGGTCGTGTTAACTATGCTTATGATAGCAAGTATTTGTTTGAAGCTGATTTCCGTTATGACGGAAGTTCCCGGTTCCACAAAGATCACCGTTGGGGATTCTTCCCATCCTTCTCTGCTGCATGGCGTGTATCTGAGGAGAACTTCATGCGGAACAGTGGCTTTGGCAACTTGAAGCTTCGTGCGTCTTGGGGTAAGTTAGGTAACTCAAGCATCAGTGAATATTTGTATCAGTCTTCTTATAGTTCAACGAGTTATAGCTTTAATAACATTCAGTCGGATGGCTTGGCTGTAACGACCCTTGCTAATTCCGCGTTGAAGTGGGAGTCAACAGCAGTTACTGATTTTGGCGTAGATGCTACGGTCTTTGATAACCGTTTGGACTTTACTTTTGATTTCTACCACAAGAAAACGACAGGTATTCTTTATCGTCCCTCTATCTATATGACAGTGGGAGTCAAGACTGCTCCTTACAAGAATATCGCAGAGGTTACTAATAATGGCGTGGAACTGACTGCCACTTGGCGCGATCATATTGGTAAATTCCATTATTCAGTGTCCGGTAACTTCTCTTATAATCATAATGAAGTAAGTAAGTATAAAGGTAAACTTGAACGCGGTTGGGTGACCAATGAGGATGGCAGCCAGACTTATAAGTCGAATATTGGTGATGTTTCCACAGGAAGTACAACGCGTGTGATTGAAGGACGTATCATCAATGAGTATTACTTGCTATCCCCATATAAAGGCAATGGAACCTATTATAACGCTGATGGTACCGTTAATATCAATGGCGGTCCGAAAGACGGTATGATTCGTACAGAGAAAGACATGGCTTGGGTGAAGGATATGATCGCAGCTGGTTATAAATTCCAGCCCAATACCACTGTGGGTAAGAATAAACTCTGGTATGGTGACTATATTTACGCCGACAAGAACGGGGATGGCATCTATGGTAGTAGTTATGACTACGAGTTCCAGGGCAAGTCCAACAGGCCCCCGATGTTCTACGGTTTCCAACTGAGTGCTTCTTATGACAACTTCGATTTTTCAGCTAACTTTGCAGGAACGTTAGGAAGTAAGTTGTACTGGTCACCCTCTGTCTCTCATAGCACGTTATGTCGCTTGGGATATGAGATCAGTTCAGAGATTGCCAATAACCATTATTATTATGATCCGGATGATCCAGAGAATACCAAAACGAATATCACCGCTAAGTATCCTCGTTTGGTAGGTGAGAGCGGTTATCAGGCAAATGCAGCAAGTACCTTGTACCTTTTCAATGCCAATTATTTGAAATGTAAGAGCATGACAATAGGGTATACCCTCCCGACAGCCTTGGCTGCAAAGGTGTATATGAAGTCCTTGCGCCTTTATGTGACAGGTGAGAACTTGTTTACGATTACAAGCTACCCTGGTATGGATCCTGAGTTAGGTGCAGGTTATGTGTATATGCCTTCTCGTTCCATTGCGATTGGTGCTAACATTACTTTCTAATTTTAATGAATGTTCAATATGAAAAAATCAAATACGATAGTTGTAGCCCTGGCTGTTATGGCCATGCTACTTACCAGTTGTAAAAGCGACTTGTTGGATTTGTCTCCTTACGACAAGGTAAGCTCTGGGAATATGTGGGCAACGGAGGCTTTAGCGGATAAAGGAGTCACAGGTGTCTACTCCGCATTACGGGGAGATTACTGCGGTTTATACGTCTATGAGTATGAGCAGTTTACGGCATCTTGTACGCCGAGAAACAGTTTTTCTGCTCTTCTTTCTGGGAATGCCACCTCTTCTAATGGTACTTTCTCTTCTGCTTGGCAGTATTTGTATGAAGGCGTTAGTCGTGCCAATGATGCCATTGCCAATGTGCCTAATGTATCAGGGATGGATGATAGCAAGAAATCTCGTCTAGTTTCTGAAAGTAAGTTCTTGCGTGCCTGGTATTATTATCACCTGAATGTATTGTTCAAAGGCGTGCCTATCTATCTCGAACCAACAGAGCTTGATAATTATACGAAAGGTCGTAGTACCACTCAAGAGGTATGGGATGCCATTATCTCTGATTTGACAGATTGCATTAACGATCCTAATTTGCCGAATAAGTATAATGCCGGTGATGGTAATTATGGTCGTATTACCAAAGGCGCAGCATATGCCTTGCGGGGAGAAATCTATCTTTGGGAGAAGAATTATGCAGCAGCAGAGGCCGACTTCAAGGCTGTTGGGCAATGTGGTTACACCCTTTTCCAAGGATCTTATAAAGAATTGTTTAAGGAAGCCAATGAGCAATGTGATGAGATGATCTTCTCTGTGCAGTGTATGGGACTGAGTGGATATGGGAATGACCTGAGTTTCCGGTATGGATCCCGTAGTACTTTCGGCTCTTGTTGGAATTCATATTATCCAAGTACAGATTTCGTAGATACTTATGAATACGCTGATGGGAAGAAGTTTGATTGGGATGAAGTGATTCCTGGATATACATCAATGACACCGAGGGAACGTTCTGTCTACTTCTTCCGTGATGGCATGACGGATAAAGAGAAAACGGCTATGGCAAAAGCAGGCGCTGATATGAGCAAATATTTAGATAATGGCAATGAAGCTCGTATCCTGCAGGCATATACGAACCGTGATCCTCGCCTTTGTATGACGGTTATTACTCCATATTCCGAATATATCGGTGATAATGCAGGAAGTGATCAAGTTTACCATCTTCGGTGGCCTTACCGTTCGGATGTGAATTTACCGCATGATATTCGTACGGATACGAATGCTTATTTCTATTATCTGTATCGTAAGTTTGTGGCAGAAGGTTCTACGGAAATTCCTAATCGTGCCTATTCACCAATTGATGTGCCTTTGATTCGCTATGCAGACGTGCTCTTGAATCTTGCAGAAGCCTTGAACGAACAAGGAAAGACAGAGGAGGCGATCGAGTGCGTCAACAAGGTACGTGCCCGTGCTGGTGTTGCTCTATTGAACTCTAATGAATTTACAAAAGTGACAAGTCAGGCTGATCTTCGTGAGCGTATCCGCAATGAACGCCGTTGGGAATTGAATGGTGAAGGTGTCACATTCTTCGACGAACTCCGTTGGGGTACATGGAAAGAGAAGGTGTTCTTTGATGGGGCAGCTTTGAAACAGATCTGGGGGCAGCCAACGCAGTCTTATTCTTACGGTGGAGATTATTACCAGACTTGGGGCTATTCCACAAGCTGAATGTGAACGCAACTCTAATCTGACTCAGAATGATGGTTGGATAAATTAATCATAGGTTTCGTTTGTTAGGTGTATCAATCACCCGAAGCATATTGTCTTCGGGTGATTACTTCCAAAGCTAATCAATCGTCTATCGTCTAATCAAAATGATTGCATCATGAAGAAGTGTTTTGTTTTATGTGTATTATTAGCCCTCTCTCTCCTTCCTTCTCATGCTTATGAGCAAAGGAATTTATTGGAGAAGGCTGCCACGGAAAGCCAGGTGAAAGAGGACTTGGTGTTGAACCAGGCTTGGGTCCAATATCCCGCTTATACCGATCGGGCGGGATGGGACCAGCTTCTTGGGGCCAACAAGGAGCAGATCATCAAGGCCGGAGAACGGTATTTGGGGTACAACTGGATCGTAGTCAAGGCTACGGACTATATGGAATATGAGAAGTCGGGCAGCAGGAATATCATGCAGAACCCGAACAATAAGAACACGAAGGCCTTTGGCGCCCTTCTCATGGCTGAGTTGGCAGAAGGCAAAGGCAGGTTTATGGGAGACATCATCAATGGTGTCCTCTTCTTCAGCGAGATGACCAGTTGGGCAGAATCTGCCCATTTGGCTGCATACCAGAAGAGCCATCGGGCTTTTCCGGATTATCGGGAGGATATCTTAGAGCTGCATCAAGGTGGAAAGGCACAGATGTTATCATGGACTTACTATTTCCTGCATCGGGAATTTGATAAGTGGGATCCTGCCATCTCTATCCGTCTCCGTCATGAACTGCAGAAAAGGGAGATCGATCCATACCTGAGACGGTCGGATTTCTGGTGGCAGGCGAGCAAGGCAACATCAAAGACGATGGTGAATAACTGGAATCCTTGGTGTAATTCTAATGCCTTGATGTGCTTCATGTTGTTGGTCAACGACCGTGATTCTCTGGCAACAGCGGTGTATAAGTCTATGGTTTCCGTGGATAAATACCTTAATTATGTGAAGACTGACGGTGCTTGCGAGGAAGGTCCTTCTTATTGGGGGCATGCTGCTGGCAAGCTTTATGATTACCTCTCCCAACTCTCGTTGATCACGGGAGGTAAGGTCTCTATCTTCCACCAGCCCATGATCAAGGCCATGGGGGAATATATCGCCCGTTCGTATATCGGCGATGGATGGGTTGTCAACTTTGCGGATGCATCTGCGCGTGCAGTCAATAACATCTCTTTGATGTACCGTTATGGAAAGGCAGTGGGTAGTCAGGTGATGATCAACATGGCTGCCGACCGGAATAAGGTGACTCCTGTTGGGGTTCCCACTGATTGGTTGGATTTCTATGAAAGCATGGAGACGGTGCGTACGTTGAAGGAGCTAAACGCAGAGAAGGGCGGATATAAAGCACCATCTTTCACATGGTATCCTGAAACGCAATTTTGCTATATGCGCAATGGCACTGCTTTCCTTGCCACAAAGGGCGGTCATAATGGTGAAAGCCATAATCATAATGACATTGGCTCTTTTATCCTCTATTTCGATGATACTCCTATCATGATCGATGCTGGTGTTGGCACGTATACACGATTGACGTTTAGCAGTCAGCGGTATACGATTTGGACAATGCAGAGCAACTACCATAATCTCCCGATGATTAATGGGATTGCCGAGAAGGATGGCAGTCGTTATCAAGCAAAGGATGTCAAGGCCAATGGCAAGAAGTTCTCCTTCTCTCTTGACATCTCCGGCGCTTATCCTGCTGAGGCTGCCGTTAACCGTTGGATCCGGAGTTATCAGTTGAAAAAGAACAGCTTGCTCATTTCGGATCAATTCTCGCTCAGGGAGACAAAGGCTCCTGCTCAGGTCAATTTCCTGACTTGGGGCAAGGTGGATGTCGCTACGCCTGGCATCGTAGGCATTCAAGTCAAGGATAAGGTTGTGCAACTATCTTATGATCCTCATGCTTTCACTGCGTCCATTGAGCCCATTGAACTGACGGACAAGTCGTTGTCCAATGTCTGGGGCAGTAAGATATACCGTGTCTCCCTGAATGCGAAAGCAATGGTGAAAGAGGGTAGTTATCAATATGAAATCATCAAAAGGAAATAAATACGTAACTCATGTGGTCTAAATCTATTATGATGCTGGTCGCCATCTTCATGGTGGCGACTGGCTTTGCAAAGTCAAGAACAGTGAAAACGCCTGGTATCAAAGGGGATATCCTCTTTTCCCAGCAACAGATCGGAAGGGAATTAAAGGTCATTGGCGATAGTGGGAAGATTCTCAACCCAGTGACGATGTCCTCATCCGGGAAGGTGTACTATTGCAATTATGCCGACTGGAGGAGTGGCTTCTTTCCAGGATCATTGTGGTATCTGTATGAACTGACAGGAAAGGAGTATTGGGCTCAGGAGGCTGAGAAGTTTACGGAGTCGATCGAGAAGGCGAAGAACATTACCTATCATCATGATATAGGCTTCATTATCAACTGTAGCTTTGGGAATGGACTGAGGCTGAAGAACATCGATGCTTACAAGGATGTCATTGTCACTGCTGCCAAGTCGCTCTCTACACGGTTCCGCCCAGCGGGAGGTGTTCTGCAATCCTGGAATGTAACCGGCAAGAGTTGGCAGGCTAAGAGAGGTTGGGAGTGCCCGGTCATCATTGATAACATGATGAATCTTGAACTGATGTTCAAGGCTACGCAACTGTCAGGCGACTCTACGTATTATCGGATCGCGGTCAGCCATGCCGGCAG
>CAJLYG010000143.1 GCA_905210845.1 uncultured Prevotella sp. | reverse complement strand
TGGTGAATGGCGGCCGAGATAGCCACGCCTTGTGCGCGCCCTAACTTGAGCATCGACTGCACATTCTTGCCAAAGAATGGGGCTTCAATCGCCATCTCGTCAGGCAAGTATTCATCGATGATGCCCGTCACGCGCTCAAAGATCCGGCCCAGTCGAAGGTAAGGGTCGCTCATCTTCCTCATGTCGATGACCCCCATGGCTACCATCTCAGCCTTGTTGTCAAGGACTTTGATGAGCCCGTATCCCATCACGTTCGTGCCAGGGTCGATGCCTAAGATGATTTTCTCTGTTTTCTTTTCCAATCCCTTCTCCTTTTTACCTTTCTCAGCAATCCTCATGCCCCTTATCTGTCGAGGTATGGGTTGCTCGCCAATTCTGCTCCCAATGTTGTTTCCCTGCCATGACCGGGCAGAATCCTCGTTGAATCCGGCAGTTGTGATATCATTCTTAGGCTTTGTATGATCTGGAACATACTTCCTCCGATGTAATCTGTCCGCCCAATGGAGTTGTGGAAAAGGGTATCACCGGAAAAGGCGACATGCTCTTCTTCACAGTAAAAGAAGACACTGCCAGGGGAATGCCCCGGTGTCTCTATGATGGTGAACTGGTGATTGCCGAAAGTAATCACGTCCTTGTCGGTAAGGTATTTCCCGACAGGAGGCATCGGATAGTCGATGTCCACGTCAACTAACTCCTTGGCCTGCTGCACGAGCTTGTCCATCAGGATCTTGTCTGCGACATCCACCTCAGGCTTTAACTGAAATTCCTCATAGATGGTGTTATTGCCGAAGTTATGGTCGATGTGCCCATGGGTGGCAATGAGATGCCTGGGATGCAGTTGATGCCCTTTTATATAATCAACGATGGCCTTTCTCTCTTCAGGATAATATGCCCCGCAATCAATGATAACGCACTCTTGAGTGTCATCATTCACCACATAGCAGTTTTCCTGGATCATGTTGCATACGAAACGTTCAATGGTAAGCATAGTCTGTTAAAGAGGTAAATAAATGATGTTCTTTTCCTTAAACCATTCTTCAGAGAAGAAACTACTGATCGGGGTCACCTGTGCGATATGCTTGAAAGGGCGGACCTCAGCCTGAATGTCACCGCCTTTTAGGCAGAAGATACCATTGGGCATGGCGTTTTTCTGGCTTTTAGAGATGTTCTTCTTGACGATTTTCACAAGGTCAGGTAAGGGCATGACAGCCCTGCTGACGATAAATTCAAACTTTCCTTTCTCGTCTTCTCCTCTCAGATGGGCAGCATCGACATTCTTTAAGCCGATGGCGTTCGCTACTTCTGTCGCTACCCGTATCTTCTTGCCGGTCCCGTCAATCAACCTAAACTGGCATTCGGGGAAGTAAATGGCGAGGGGAATGCCGGGGAAACCACCTCCTGTTCCAAAGTCGAGACAGGTCGTTCCTGGCTTAAACCGTAAGGCCTTGGCAATGGAGAGCGAATGCAGCACATGGTGCTCATACAGGTTGTCGATATCTTTTCTGGAGATCACGTTGATCTTTGCGTTCCAATCCTTGTACAAGTCATACAAAGCCGTGAATTGTCGGACCTGCTCATCGCTTAGGTCCGGGAAATATTTCAGTATTTCTTCCATCTTATTTCTTCATTAATTTCTTGAGTTCATTTTTGTCGAACGTGACCCTGATCTCACCTAAGGCATCTGGGGCGATCTCGTCTTGGCAGTAGATGAAGGTGATCTGGTCGCCTTTAAGCAGGAAGTTGTCTGGGATATAGACATGTCGATCCGCAAAGATCGACTGTTGGTTTAATTCCTCTATATCATGGGCGTGGTACTTCTCGCACATCTTTTCGAGGATCATTTCTTTCAACCCTTGCTCATAGCCGGGAACAAAAAGATCGGAGAGGTGGATCAGCCGTCCCGTGCGGGTGTTGAAATTGCGGACAAGGGTTTGGTCAATGCCGTGCTCCCCACCTGCGAAGGAGTAGATATGTGCCGTGTAGGAGAGGACATCTTCATGGGAATGGGTCTCCGTCTTCACCCTGTATTCCACCTGATAGGAGGCTGCGTTTACCTTGTCCTGTGCATAGAGGTCACCGTAATCCCGCTTGTAGTCGTTGAGAAATCGATTCACGAAAGAGTCAACGGCAGCCCTCACCTGGATCTTCTCCTGGGTTAAGGAAAGATAGTCGGGCGCAAGGATACCCGACCGCAACAATGTATCATTGATGAGGGCGGCTCCCTTCCCGCTCTTGATATATTGGATGTTCAGGGACAGTTCACACTTGGGACCTTTCTTCCCGCTCTCTAACCATACGCAGGTATCCCTCACAATGCTGTCTATGACCATCCCATTGACCTTGGCGGTAGACGTCTTCCTTTGCCCGCAAGCACCCATGATGAGAACAGCCAACGCTGCGATAATCAATTTCTTCATACTTGTGGCAAAGTTACGAATATTTTTTCGTACCTTTGCACCATCATCATTAAAAATTGAAAAAATGTATAAAGCTGCGCTCTTCGATTTGGATGGTGTCATCTTTGATACCGAACCCCAGTATACAGCCTTTTGGGATGAGCAAAGTCGGTATTATTTTCCAGATAAAAAGGATCTTGCGCATATTATTAAAGGACGTACCTTGACGGAGATCTTCGATACCTTCTTCAAAGGGAAAGAGGAAGAACAGAAAAGGATTGTCCAGGCTGTAGATGACCTTGAGCGAAAGATGAGTTTCGATTATGTGCCAGGTTTCCAGGATTTCTTGCAGGACTTGAAAACCCATGGGATGCTGACAGCGGTGGTTACGAGCAGCAATCATTCCAAGATGGACAATGTTTACCGGTCGCATCCGGAATTCAAGGGCATGTTCGATGCGATCTTGACGGCAGAGGACTTTCGCAAGGGGAAGCCAGACCCGGACTGTTACTTGCGAGCAGCAAAGAGGTTAGGGGTTCAGCCTGTTGCGTGCGTAGGGTTCGAGGACAGCTTTAATGGACTGAAATCCGTGAAGGCGGCCCACATGAAAGTAGTGGGTCTTTCGACAACCAATAGTGAGGAGTCAATCAAGTCTTATTGTGATATCTGTATTCCAAATTATATCGGTCAAGATATTTCATTGCTCAAAGAAATTATGTAAATTTGCACCCCGAAATCAATTTCAAGCAAAATGGCTGGTTATTTAATTACTGATAAGAAGAAAGTTACCACTCGCCGTTTCATAGAGATGAAGAATAGCGGAGAGAAAATATCAATGCTCACCGCCTATGACTTTACTACGGCGGGTATTATTGACAAGGCCGGGGTGGACAGTATCCTCATCGGCGACTCTGCATCCAATGTGATGGCAGGGAACGAGAATACGATTCCCATTACCTTAGATCAGATGATCTATCATGCGCGGAGTGTCGCGAAGGCTGTTTCCCATGCGCTCGTCCTGTGTGACATGCCTTTTGGCAGTTACCAGGTAAGCAGGGAAGAGGGTATCCGAAGTGCAGTGAGGATCATGAAAGAAACCGGTGTGGATGCCGTTAAGTTAGAAGGGGGAGTGGAAATCATTGATACGGTCAGGGGCATTGTCCATGCCGGAATACCGGTTTGTGGGCATTTGGGGCTGACCCCCCAGAGCATCCATCAGTTCGGGGGATACGGACTGAGGGCAAAAGAGGAAGCGGAAGCCAAGAAACTGCTTTCTGATGCAAAGGCATTGGATGAGGCAGGATGTTTCTGCATCGTCTTGGAGAAGGTGCCGGCAGCATTGGCTGCGGAGGTTACCCGTGAGGTCAAATGCGCAACTATTGGGATTGGAGCAGGCAACCAGACCGATGGACAGGTCTTGGTCTATGCTGACATGATGGGAATGACGCAAGGCTTCAAGCCTAAGTTCCTCAGGCATTATGCCGACCTCAACCAGGTGATGACGGATGCCGTGGGCAATTATGTCAGGGACGTGAAGGCATCTGACTTCCCCAATGAAAGCGAGAGTTACTAATCCGTTTTGTAAATGGATACACAAAATACACCGATTCACATCAACCTATGGCACCGGGACTTTTGGTTCTTGGCTATGGCGAACATGCTGCTAACCATTGCAGTATACATGCTGATACCCGTGCAACCCCTGTGGTTGCTGAAAGTAATGCATCTGACAGGAGAACAAGTAGGACTGATCATGGGATCGTATGGCATCGGTCTTTTCCTTTTCGGACCTTTTGTCAGTTATCTGGTTCAGGAATACCGCAGGAATGAGGTCTGCATCTTTTCGCTTTGCGGAATGGTGATCGTGTTGGGTGGAATGTACTTTGTCCAGGACAGGATGTTGCTGAACAAGTTATGTGTCTGGCATTTCGTGGCATGGCGTGTTTTGTTGGGCGCCTGCTTCGGACTGGCACACATGGTATTGACCAGTACGTTGATCATTGACAAGTGCGAGTCGTTCCAACGTACGGAGGCGAATCATTCCGCTTCTTGGTTTGGCAGGTTTGGGGTCTCGATTGGGCCGATGATCGGCTTGCTCGTTGTCCAATACACCTCACCGCAGCAATGGGGAACGATGATATGTTTTGCTGCAGTGATCTGCATTGTCATCGCTTATCTCTTGATCCGTAGCGTGTCCTTTCCTTTTCGGGCTCATGAGGACAACCTCCCGAAGGTAAGTCTTGACAGGTTCTTCCTCCCACAGGGGAAGTGGTTGTTCTTGAACCTCATAATGGTCACTACTATTCTGGGACTGGTCATGTCCATGGGACATACCCCTAAGTTCTATGCCATTATCATGGCTGGATTTTTGTTGGCAATCTTGGCAGAGAAATATGCTTTCGCGGATGCCAACCTGAAGAGTGAGACCATTACCGGACTCTTGTTGATGGGCACTGCCTTCCTGATCATGCTGACGAGGCGGCAGGTGACAGTGGAATATATCGCCCCGTTCTTTATTGGCTTTGGGATCGGCATCATCGGGAGCCGTTTCCTTCTCTTCTTCTTGAAACTAAGCAAGCATTGTCAGAGAGGCACCTCACAGAGTACTTTCTTCTTGGCATGGGAGTCGGGTATATCATTGGGGCTGTTCTTGGGATATGCTGTATTCTACCAACGAACTCATGAACTGCTATGGTGTGGACTGGTACTGACAGTCGTTGCTTTGCTCTTCTATAATTTCTTTACGCATGGCTGGTATGTGAGGCATAAGAACCGGTAATGCAATAAATCCCCTTTTCATTCGTTATCTGAATGATGAAATGGTGTATGATGTTAGGTGTGCTGGCAACATCAGCCTTATTGCTGATGGGTTGTAGTGATGATGATTCTTTTTCAACATCACCTGATCACCTTTTGTCTTTCTCGATGGATACGGTCAAGATGGACACTGTCTTTTCTACGGTCCCATCTTCCACTCGTTCCTTGTGGGCATACAACCGTTCCGGTGATGGTATACGGTGTTCGCAGGTGAGGTTGGAGCGTGGGAATCAAAGTGGGTTCCGGGTGAACGTCAATGGCACGTATTTAGGTCAGGACAATGGTTATCAGACATCAGGTCTGGAGATTCGCAAGAAGGACAGTATTCGAATCTTCGTTGAGGTGACGGCACCCCGCTCCGGTCAGGTCGATCCTCAGCCGGTGCGAGACAATATTGTCTTCAACTTAGAGAGTGGAAAGGAACAGAAGATCAATCTGTTGGCGTATACATGGGATGCGCAAAAGATAGATGGATGGCAGGTAAGCCGGGATACAACCCTTCAAAGTAGTCGTCCGATCGTTGTCTATCAAGGTATCACGGTGGCAGCAGGTGCTACGCTGACGATCGGCGCAGGGACGACTTTGTATTTCCATTCCGGTGCCGGCATGGATGTGTATGGCAAATTAGTGTGCAAGGGATCGGCAGACTCGAATGTCGTCTTGCGAGGCGATCGCTTGGACCGGATGTTTGATTATTTGCCTTATGACCGGGTGAGCGGGCAATGGAATGGCATTCATATTCATGCTGGCTCTGTCGGCAATCAATTGTCATATACGGATCTCCATGGTGCCTTTACCGGGATTATCGTCGACTCAATGGACACGAGGGCATCTTTCCCTGCCTTGCTGATGGAGGCATCAACCGTCCATAACTGTCAAGGATATGGCTTGGCATCCCGTCATGCTGTCGTTAGCTTAAAGAATTGCGTGTTCAGTAATACTCTTAACGACTGTGTGTGGATCAATGGGGGACAGGCAACGCTTGACAATTGCACCTTGGCACAGTTCTATCCTTTCGATGCGGAGCATGGTGCCGCGATCCGTTTTTCCAATCAGTCGTCCCCACTTATCCTGTCGTGCAAGAATAGTTTGATCACGGGTTATGCCGATGATGAGCTGATGGGGGAGAAAGGAGCTGACTCTTTATCTTGGGATTACACCTTCGACCATTGCGTCATCCGTACGCCTGCCATTACGAGCGAGGACAGTATCCATTTCCCTCATGTGGTCTACGAGAACGTAAAAGACACAGTCAATGGGGGCAAGAAGCAATTCTTGCTGGTTGACGAGAATAACCTTGTCTATGATTTCCATCTGAAAGGGAATAGTGTGGCGATTAGTGCGGCAGATGCTTCCACGGCACTGCCTACCGACCGGGATGGCTTACGGAGGGACGATAAGCCCGACATAGGGGCTTACGAATATAAAGAGAAATAACGATCAATCTATTTGCGTATGAAAACAATTGATATACACGTCCAGATCCAGCATTGTAACTTGAATGAGTTGCCAGAGAAAGACCAGGAATTGATCCAGCATGCGATCCGTGCCACGGATCATTCCTATGCCAAATACAGTCATTTTCGGGTAGGGGCAGCCATCCGTTTAGACGATGATTCCATCATCATCGGCGCCAATCAGGAGAATGCGGCTTTCCCCTCTGGCCTTTGTGCAGAGCGGACAGCCATCTTTGCCGCGCAGGCACAATGTCCTGAGCATGCCATTACTGCACTTGCCATTGCCGCGCGGAACAGCCGTGGATTGTTGCAAGAACCGGTGACACCATGTGGGGCATGCCGTCAGGTGATCTTGGAGATAGAGGATCGCTACCAGAAACCCGTCCGGATCCTGCTTTATGGGCAAGATGGAGTGTATGTGGTGGGGAGTGTCAAGGACTTGCTGCCCTTGTCCTTCGTGGATGCGAGCATGAAATAAGATATCAAAAAAGCCTCCTTATCGGGAGGCTTTTTTGATGGAATTGCTTAATAACTTCTAGCAATGATCACGCGACATTTGGCTGGCTTCCCGGATACCATGTCAACGCCGGGCGTCTGCTCGTAGGCGAAAGGCACGCAACGGATGGTCGCCTGTGTCTCTTCCTTGATCTTGGCTTCTGTCTCCGGGGTGCCATCCCAATGACAGAGGAAGAACCCGCCATCTTTAATGCGTTTCTTGAACTCCTCATAATCGTCACACTCATAGACGTGAGCATCGCGATACGCACGGGCTTTCTCAAAGATGTTCTTCTGCATGTCAACCAGCAACTGCTGGATACGGGGAACGATTCCCTCCACAGGTACGGTCTCCTTTTCTAAGGTATCACGGCGCATGATCTCGATAGTGCCGTTTTCCAGGTCCCTGCCACCCATGACGAGGCGCACGGGAACACCTTTCAGCTCATAGTCTGCGAACTTGAAGCCTGGGCGTTTGTTGTCTGCGTCGTCGTATTTGACACTGATGCCCGCGGCTTTCAGCTCGTCGATGATTGGGGTCAGCTTGTTGGTGATCGACTGCAGTTGTTCTTCACCCTTCGAGATAGGGATAATGACAACCTGGATAGGAGCCAGACGAGGTGGCAATACCAGTCCGTTGTCATCGGAATGAACCATGACCAGTCCACCGATCAAGCGGGTAGACACTCCCCAAGAAGTAGCCCAGACATATTCGGGCTTGTTTTCCTTGTTCAAGAAGGTCACGTCGAAGCTCTTGGCGAAGTTCTGTCCTAAGAAATGAGAGGTGCCACTTTGCAAGGCCTTGCCATCCTGCATCATGGCCTCGATGGTATAGGTGTCGAGGGCACCTGCGAACCGCTCCGTCTCGCTCTTTACTCCTTGGAGCACCGGGATGGCTGCCCATTCCTCGGCGAATGTCGCATAGATATGGAGCATGCGCTTTGCTTCTTCCTCTGCCTCTTCGCGTGTGGCA
>CAJLYG010000142.1 GCA_905210845.1 uncultured Prevotella sp. | reverse complement strand
GGCACGCGCCGGTGCGGGATATGTATTCGAGGGTTGGTACTCGGACAGCGGCTATACGCAACGCCTCTCCACCTCGGCGACCTATGCGTTCCGTCCGCAGAAGGCCCGCACGGAACTCTATGCCCGCTTTAAGGCCGAAGCCATCCCGCTGGATGAAGACGGCACGGCCAACTGTTATATCGCCCGCAAGCTCAATACGACCTATTCGTTCGACGCTACGGTGCAGGGCAACGGGAAAACGACGACGAACATCCGCCCGCAACGCCTGAACGGAACATCCGCCATTCTGATCTGGGAAACCGGAACCGAACGCAATGCAATCATCTCGGATGTCTCTTTTGCCGACGGACGCATCACTTTTACAACCGGCTCTAAACGGGGGAATGCAGGTATTGGCCTGCTCGACAGCCGTGGCGAATGTATCTGGTCATGGCATATCTGGTCCGTAGACTATGATATTGAAAGCTCGGGACAGACCTATGCCTCGGGAGCAGTCTTCATGGATCGGAATCTCGGTGCCGAGACGACGGACTATACCCAACCCGCCTCTCGCGGATTATATTATGAGTGGGGCCGCAAGGACCCGATGATCTACTCCTCACTGCTTCGTGAAGCCATCTGGAATGAGCCGTGCCGTGGAGATATTACATATGCTCCTGGATTTGAATATGAACTCTGTGATCCGAAAGAGTATAGTGTCCCCTATGATGTGATGACGATCGAGTGGTCGATTCAACATCCAACGTGGTACATGTACGATGCCTCTTTTGAAGATTGGGAGTCGTGGGAGTCGGTCCCGGACTGGCTTTATGATTCCAATTCGAATTTGTGGGGCAACCGAACCACCGGTACGGAGATCATTATGATTACGGACAAGACGATTTATGACCCCTGTCCTCCGGGCTGGCGAGTCCCCGATCTGGAGGATTTCAAGGATATTAGCGTTGCTTCGGCCTCCATGCCATATTATGTAACGATCTACTGCAACGGTTCACAGACGGCCAAATACCCGCTGGGCGGATTCCTGAATGGCTCACGCTACGAAAACAACGGCGAGAACGCCTGTGTCTATACGGCGTCGCCCTACACCTGGAACGGATCGAAACTCAACCATTTCGGGGTTGATTGCTCTTCGATCAACATCTCCGGGGAGTATCAAAGCATCCATGCGACCTCCTATTTCCGCTACGGAGCCCATCCCGTCCGCTGTGTCCGTGAATAAAAATGGTCGAGACGATGAAACGACGACAAATCATACCGATTCTGACGGTGCTGCTTATGACCTTGTGGGGTTCGCCCCACAAGGCTGCGGCACTACCGTTTTGCTTCACTTCCACGACATCGTTCTGCCGGGCATACGTGTTCGTGATCGTATAGCTTTGCGCTAAATAGGTATAGTTCTCGATGTTCTCGACGGCTACCCGCAGCTTGGTCCTCGTTTTCTGATAGCTCAGGATCCCTTGTATGCGCGTATGCGTGATCTTGTCCAGGTCGTCACGGTCCCACCAGAAATGCTTCGAGTGGTAATGTCGATAATAGAAGGTCGGGTTCAAGCGGTGGAAGAAAGCGTTAGCCGCCAGGGTCACCGTATCCCCGAACAAGGGGAAGTTGATGTCTAACTTCCCGTCAATCTTCAGTTGTCCTGCATCCTCACCTGTCAGCCATGTCTCCGCTAAGACATTATAGTGGAGCAACTTCCCTTGTCTTTTGCTTAACTCTCCTCCGATACTCAGGTTGTGCTCGTTATAGGATGTGGTACCACCCAGGGAGTCGGGGAGGGTGAAATGGCGTAGGTCGCTGGTGATGAAAGCCTTCAATCCGGACTTCGCCCATTTGTTGAATCCTTCGAGTAAGGAAAGGGCAACGGTGTTCTGAATGCGGTAGGCACTCGTCTTGTCGAAGATGGAGTCACCCTCTAACTTCCCTACGTTGTAAGTGTTCACATAGAAATCAGAGGGCACCTCGTATGCTTGGAAGATCCTGCGGTCGTTGTCAAACTTCAGCGTATGGATGAAACTGGTCACCGGAACATATTCGTTTTTCAGCCACATTGTGTCTTCCGCGGCCTTTTTTTCCGCAGCCATGATACTGTCCCTGCCTGCTTTTCCCTTGACGGCGATCCGTTCTTGCTGTTTGTCTTTTTCTTGGACAGGCTCCATCCCGGCGATCTTGGCGTTGTCCGGGCGACCGGAGAAAGTCGTCTTCTTGCTCTTCTCGTCATAGGCTTTCTCGTCAAACCGCTTGCCTTTCTTCTTCGCGTCCTTCTCGGCTTTTTCCTTTTCTTGCCGTGCTTGCTCGTCTTTCTGGGCTTCCATGGCGAATTTCTTGGCCTTGATTTCCTCCTCGGTCATCTTCACTTTCCTGTTGAAACCCACGTTATAACGCTGTGAGAAGAAGATATGCTGGCTGTCAAACCTATTCCATGTCTGTGAGAAGACCGTGGGGATCTCGGATGTCTGGTAGCTCTCATTGTAGCTTTCCGGATGCGTGATATAGTTGTCATCGCTGATCCCGCCGTTCTCTGTCAGTTTCTGATGATAGGTTGACATCAGCAGATGTGCCTGGTAGCGGTCACCTAAATACGAGCCGTACATGGTGTAGTTGAAGTGAGAAGTGCTTTGGCTGGAGTAATAGCCCCGTCCATAGATATAGTCGAAGAGGAACCCAACTCCTAATTTCTTGCCTGCGTTCACACCGAACTTGGCAGTCAGGTGGTCCTCCCCGTCTGTCCTGTCACCACATTGGTTATAAGTAAGGTTGGTGAAAGGAGACAAGGTATTGGTGAAATGAAACTGCTCTACGGGCTTGACGAAATATTCATACTGCTGGGTGAAGACAAATTGTTGGTCTTCCTGCCGGTCGGCGAAGATACGGGCGATCCGTGGTGCGCCCACGTTTCCTGTCGTATTATACTCTCCCCGCAATCCCGTCGTGAAGATCGTGTTGGGAAACATGTGTGAGATCGTGTCCAACTGGGCCTCCTGCCTGTCCCCGAACTTAGGATCAACGGTCCAGACATGGATTCCCTTCGGGATCTCCTTGTCCGTGCCCAAGGAGTCGGTCTTGTTCTTTTTGTTCAGTTGTTGGATATTGCCTTCCGTGTCGATCTGGTTGTAGTTATCCCTATCGACCTGTGCATTGGCAAAGCCTGCCATGAAAGACAAGATTGCCATTAATAAGAAGAATTTCTTCATCAAGGAATCATTCGTAATACGCATTCTATGATCTTGAAGACCATGGCTGCTAAAATAACTATGATGCCGACAGTCCTGCCTACGGTAAAGAATAAGATGACACCCACAATACCGCCTATCATGAAAATGAGGTTCAGGACCTGCCGTACGTTCAAATATCTCTCGTCATGCCCCAATCGCTCGTGTCTGCGACGGTATGGAGGCATTCCATTACTTTCGTTGTTCTCCATTGCTCCTAATTGTTAAGTGCTTGCGTGAGTGCCTGGAAAATGGCATCCTTGCGGTCGATGGTCTTCCTGCGGAACTTACCTGTCACCTTGTTGACCTTTGTTCCCTTCTTGTTGAGGGCTGCCTTGTCGCTGATGATTTCCTCGGCCGTGGAATGGAACCCGGTGGGTCGGTCTTCCTCATAACTGTAGCTCATCCTTTCCATGGTGACATGGGCGTGTCCATCCGTGCAGTTGGCGATCAACGTGAAATTGAACTCCGAGCGGTCAAGGGACAGGAAGTTGTTGGTGAACACTAACCATTCTTTGAACCGTGCCGCAATGATATGCTCCTTGGGGTTGACCAGGGCGATACCGCTCTCTGGGAGCTCATCTTCCCCTTTCGTCAGACCGTTGATGCAGTTGTATAATTTGTTGTAGATGGTCTCTGCGCTTTGCCCCGGTGCATCCACGTCCAAGGCAAAGACGATCTTGCCATTCTCCTCTGGTACAGCTCCGACTAAGTATTTTGCGTCAGGATCGGCAGCCGAGCCTGCGACCACAGGTACTTTTGCCACTGCCTTGCTCGGCTTGGGCTCTTCTTTTGGGACATACCAGGAGGAACCTCCCTGCTGCGTGTCAACCGCAGGTTGCGTTGCCTTGACCTGGGACTCTACGTTCTTGGGGGCTTCCACTTGTGTGGGTTTCACTTCCCCTTGTACAGGTTTCGTTTCCACCTGAGTGGGCTTTGCCTCTGTCTGAGTGGGCTGAGCTCCTGCCTGTGTCGACTGAGCCTTTGCCTCTGCCTCTGCCTTGATCTTGGCAGCCTTTGCCATTTCAGCGGCAGCCTTTTCCTGTATCTTCTTGGCTTTCGCTGCTTTCTTGGCAGCCGCCTTTGCCTCTTTTACCGCTTGTTTCGCGGCGGCTTGGGCGCGCTTTGCCTCTTCCAGCTGTTGTTCAGCTGTCATCTTGGATTGTGCCATTGCCAACAACGGGAGGAAGGCAAACAAGGCTATCATGAACTTTTTCATATCCTACTTTTATGTGTTACTGAGATACAAAGTTAGTAAATAAACTCCTATTCTCAAAGGATTAGACAATATTTAACGTTTTCGCGCTTTCCCTTATTCCTTTGCTTCCAATTCCTTCTGTAACCTGTTGATTTCATCCCTGTATTGTGCGGCTTGGATAAAGTCAAGGTTTTTGGCAGCAGCTTTCATCAGTTGCGTGGTGTCGTCAATACTCTTCTGGAGTTGCTCCTTGCTCATCTTCATAATGATGGGGTCGGCGGCAAAGGCGGCATTGTCGGGCTCGAGGTAAGCCACTTTCCTTTGTGTCTGCGACTCTCCTTCTGCACTGGATACAGGCAGTGATCCCTTGATGTCCTTGACGATCTGCGTGGGGGTGATATGATGAGCTTCGTTGTATTGCATCTGCTTTATCCGGTGTCGGGCCGTGGTGTCGATGGTCTTTTGCATGCTGTCAGTGATCGTGTCCGCATACATGATCACCTTCCCGTTGACGTTCCTTGCCGCTCGCCCGGCGGTCTGCGTCAACGACCGTTCGCTCCGAAGGAATCCTTCCTTGTCTGCATCTAAGATGGCTACCAAGGATACCTCTGGCAAGTCGAGTCCTTCGCGCAAAAGGTTTACTCCCACCAAGACATCGTAAACGCCTGCACGTAAGTCATTCATGATCTTCACTCGGTCGAGTGTCGCTACGTCACTGTGGATATAGTTGGCCTTGACACCATGGTTCAGCAGGTATTCAGTCAGCTCTTCTGCCATTCGCTTGGTCAGCGTGGTCACCAAGACGCGTTCCTGTCGGTGACAGCGGGTGAGGATCTCGTCCATCAGGTCGTCGATCTGGTTCTCGCTGGGCCGTACTTCTATTTCCGGGTCGAGCAGTCCTGTGGGTCGGATCAGTTGCTCTACCACGACTCCTTCTGCTTGTTGCTTTTCATAGTCGGCGGGTGTCGCGGAGACATAGATGACCTGGTTGGTCAGCTCCTCGAACTCCTCGAATCTCAAAGGACGGTTGTCAAAGGCGGCAGGCAGTCGGAAACCGTACTCTACCAAGTTTTGCTTGCGCGCGCGGTCACCTCCCCACATCGCGTTTAGCTGGGGGACGCTCACGTGGCTCTCGTCGATCACCATCAGGTAGTCTTTGGGGAAGAAGTCGAGCAGGCAGTAAGGGCGCTCCCCGGGTTCCCTGCCATCAAAATACCTGGAGTAGTTCTCGATCCCAGAGCAGGTCCCGAGTTCCTTGATCATCTCCATGTCATATTCCACCCTCTCCTTGATGCGCTCCGCCTTGATCGGGTCGCCAATGCTATTGAAGAAGTCGACTTGTTTCACTAAATCGTCCTGAATTTTCCGAATGGCGATCTCTTGTTGGTCCTTGGTCGTGACGAAGAGGTTGGCAGGATAGATCTGGTATTCCTCAAAGGACGCGAGCCGGTGGTAGGTGACGCTGTCCACTTCCTCGATAGAGTCGATCTCGTCATCCCACCAGGTGACGCGCAGGATGTTGTCACTGTATGCCATCGCCACATCCACGGTCTCTCCCTTCACCCGGAAGTTGCCCCGTTGCAGTTCGACATCATTCCTGACGTAAAGCGCGTCGACGAGTCGGCGGAGGAACATGTTGCGGTCTAACTTCTGACCTCGCTTGAGGGAGATAATACTTTCCTGCATGGCAACAGGTCCGCCCATGCCATAGATGCAGGAAACGGATGAAACGACGATCACGTCCTTGCGTCCGGAGAGAAGGGCAGAGACAGCTTCCAAGCGGAGCCTGTCGATATCTTGGTTGATGGCAAGGTCTTTCTCTATATAGGTATCCGTGGAAGGAAGGTAGGCCTCAGGCTGATAATAGTCATAATACGACACGTAATACTCCACTGCATTTTCCGGGAAGAAGCCTTTCATCTCCTCGTACAACTGGGCAGCGAGCGTCTTGTTGTGACTCAGTACAAGCGTAGGGCGGTTGACGTTGGCAATAACGTTGGCAACCGTAAAGGTCTTTCCTGATCCCGTAACCCCTAAGAGGACCTGAGCCTTGTCGCCCCTGAGCACACCTTCCGTGAGCTCTCGTATTGCCTCGGGCTGGTCACCTGTTGGTGAATATTTTGATGTGAGCTTAAAATCCATACGTATGCAAAATTAACAAAAAACATTCTAATATCTATCAGCATTCGCAATTTTTTGCTAAAAATAAAGATGATTGCTTTGGAGATCACGGAATAATGTGTAATTTTGCATGTCAAATTAGGAAATATGAAGAAGACGATATTATTCTCTATATCCGTTGTGCTTCTGTTCAGCAGTTGTGCCCGGGAGTTCAATCAGGTATACAAAACCGACAATTTGCTGTATAAGTACGAATATGCGAAAGAGTGTTTCGCCAATGGGAAGTATGAGCGTTCCATTACGCTCCTGCAGGATTTGGTGACTCCCCTGAAGGGTACGGAGAATGCACAGGAATGCCTGTATATGTTGGCAATGGCTGAGTATTGCAGTCGTGACTATGAAGGCGCATCGGAAACATTCAAGAAATATTATTCCAGCTATCCCAAGGGAATCTATGCCGAGGAATCGGAGTTCTATGTGGGGCAGAGTCTTTATATGAGCACGCCGGAGCCTCGTCTGGACCAAAGCCAGACCGTGGCAGCCATCTCTGCTTTCCAGGAGTTCCTGGACATGTACCCGGATTCCAAATTGCGGAACACGGCCCAGAACCGGCTGTTTGCCTTGCAGGATAAGTTGGTCAAGAAAGAGCTGCTTTCTGCGCAGTTGTACTACAACTTAGGGTCTTACTTCGGCAATTGTGGTGATGGCGGAAACAACTATGAGGCTTGTATCATCACATCCCAGAATGCGCTGAAAGATTATCCGTACAGTAACCTGCGCGAGAATTTCGCTATCCTGATCATGAAGAGTAAGTTCGAACTGGCTCAGCAGAGCGTGGAAGAGAAGAAGCTCGAGCGTTACCAGGATGCGGAGGATGAATGTTACGGATTCATCAATGAATACCCGGATTCCAAGGAAAAGGCTACGGCACAGCGGTATATCGCCAAATGCAAGGAATATACCAAGGAGAATGCCACGTCGGGCGCAGTTTCCTCACTTCATTGATCGAGAGGGAGGCGATACTTCCCTTGAAAGGTTGCAGAAAATATCATATATAGCTATATAATTAAAAACAGATTATGGATTACAAAAAGTCAAAGGCACCCGTAAACACCGTTACTCGCAATATCATGGACTTATGTGACGAGACCGGTAATATCTACGAGAGTGTCGCCATTATTGCAAAGCGTGCCAACCAGATCTCTGTAGAGATCAAGCAAGACCTGAACCGGAAGTTGCAGGAGTTTGCTTCTTATAATGACTCCTTGGAGGAAGTCTTCGAGAACCGCGAGCAGATCGAGATCTCCCGTTACTACGAGAAACTGCCGAAGCCTACGTTGTTGGCTACACAGGAGTTCATCGAAGGGAATATTTATTGGCGCGACCCGTCTAAGGATAATCAAGAACAGGCATCATGATACAGCGCAAGCAGACGCTGTTTCTCTTCCTTGCCTTCGTGGCCATCTGCACCTGCCTTTTCTTTCCCGTCCTGGGCATAGAGCCCCAAGGCATGGGTGTGGAGGCTCAGGTGTTCAACTTAGGCGTCAGGGGGAGCAATGGAGTCCTTTCTTTTGGCGGCAAGGTCCTCCCTTTGTTCTTGTTCTTAGCCGTTGTGG